>CAZQTJ010000019.1:0-13046 GCA_964596035.1 uncultured Cocleimonas sp.
TAACAATCTCTGCATTAGCCTCACTGATTCAGATTCAAAAAAAACACTGAATGCTAATAAACATAGCAAAGATTATAAAAAAAGCATGATTATTTATAATATTAGAACATTTTTTTGATAAAAAGTGCGTGATGGAAACAGTCATAAGCACTCAAGATAAAATAAGGAACATGCATGAATTAACCTCCCAAAGATTTAACGCCGCATTTTTATTGATGAATTAATAATCAGATTGGGCGCATAGTGACTCTACACAACGGGTGAAATCATTCAAACTGGAATAAAAAGGTTGCTACACCTCTCTTCTTAGGTGCAAGTTAGGGATTAGGCAGTTATTTCGTGCTCATTCCTTAACATAATTTTTTACACGCCAGTCGTAGCATTGCTGAAGATAATAATATTTAGTGCTAGTATTTGAGGTACTCTAATAAATCCTCATTATTGATTTTATAAAACTGAATCCAAAACCTAGAAAACGAAGGAGAAAACACTATTTTTTCGACCTACAAAATTATGAAACACTACACCCTTAGCGCACTATTAATTTCGCTATTGTTGCTTGCCTTATTTACATGGTGGTTTCAGGGCGGCTGGTTACTCTCTATAATTTATGTAGGTGTTACCATCATTGCGCTAATCTCAATCCCCTTGATGTATCGCCTCATGGGGTATGCAAATTCCGATGATGTCATACGGCTCAAACAACAAGAGAAAGAAGGTCATCAACAATTAATCGAGCGCCTGACAACATTAAAAGCAGAATTGAGCGATTTAAAACTCGATAAAGCAGTCCATCAAACAGAGGTACTCAGTCAAATAATCAATGATTATCATGCTGTTGTCGCGACACGTTTTTTAGGCAAAAAGCATAGCCCTCTCACTTATCTAGGGGCTGCGCGTACCGTACAGCGTACTGCCATACAAAACCTTACCGATATCGTCGCCATTGGTCATAGCATCGACACAATACGACGTAATAAGTTAGATAATGACCATATAGATAGCGATGCGATTCAACAGCGTCAAGATAAACAAGCAGGGTTGTTTAAAGAACAAAGTGATCGCTTAGATAGTTTGCTGGAAGAAAATCGAAAATTGTTTAATGCCCTGATGGAAACGGCTGTTGAGGTGGCTAATATCAAATCATTCAATGAATTTGAACGCCTCGACACACTTTCAAGGCTAGTCAGTTTGGCTGAAATTGCGAAGAAAACAGAAAAAATACATTTGCCTTAAACCATAAACATGAATAATAAAATGAATATGCTAAATAAAATTTTGATAAAAGTATCGCCTCTTCTTGCCGTAAGCTTAGTTGTACTGCTCACAGCTTCCTGTGGTTCTAGTATTGACAGCAAAGAAGCGGCCTTTGCTAAAATCCATGATCTAACAGAAAAAGAAATCAAACCCAGTTACAACGAGAATCGCGTTAGAGCTAATATTCAGCTCACTAAAACGAACTTACTCTCCATGTTACCCGACCTGAATGAATACCCTTTAGCATTTAATGTGCGTGATAGCGCCAGTACCGAAGTCGTTGAAATATTCACCTCCTCAGAAAAAGCAGGAAAAGGACGCGATGGCTTTTATCTTGAAATGGCAAATAGCTTTAATCAGCTTGGCAAGAAAACATCTACGGGAAAACATGCCGTCATTAATATTCGTAAAATAGCGTCAGGCTTGGGGGCTCAATTTATGTTAGCGCATCAATATACGCCTGATGCTTATTCCCCTAGTAATTTTTTATGGGCGGATATGCTCAATGCTAATGGCATAAAAACAGAGACGATTGCAGAAAAAACAGCGCCTAATACGGCGGGTATTGTCGTCAAAAAAGCCAAGCTCGACCAGATCACTGAAAATGGCAAACTAGATATTGGCAAATTACTCACCAACGTCAGTAGTGGCTCTTTTGCGATGGGCTATACCAACCCCTATCAATCCAGCACAGGGCTTAACTTCCTGCTCACTATTTTGAACTCTTTTGCTCAAGGTGATGAGTCACAAATGTTATCTGCCGATGTTGCCAGTGCCTTTGAAGCCTTCCAAACAGGCGTGCCCTTTGTCGCACAAAACACGCTACAAATGCGTGATGCAACCCAAGGAAGCGGCGTACTTGATGCCTTTGTTATGGAGTATCAATCGTGGATTAATGTAAGTGGTATGAATGATTATGAATTCATCCCTTTCGGCATACGCCACGACAGCCCTTTATATGCAACACCAGAAGCGGATGATAGTGAACGCGAAGTGCTTAAATTATTTAACACTTACATACAAACAAAATCAGCTGATTTAAAACGCTATGGCTTCAATCAAACACCTGATTACAAAAATGCTTACACCTTGAAAGATAGCTCTATTATCGGACAAGCTCAAAAACTATGGAAACAGAAAAAATCAGGGGGACGACCTGTTGCAGCATTTTTTGTTGCCGACATCTCTGGCTCTATGGAAGGCTCACGCATTAAAAATCTTAAAAAAGCACTGATCGAGTCATCTGATTTAATTAGCACAAATAATGCCATCGGATTAGTCACATATAATGATAGAGTCAATGTTGACCTCTTTATCAAAAACTTCAGTTTACAACAAAAAGCCTTATTTATTGGTGCAGTTGAACGTCTATCAGCAGGCGGAAAAACAGCAACCAATGATGCCGTTATTGTTGCCGCTGATCGTTTAATAGAATTTGGAAAAAAGCACCCCGACTATAAAAAAGTGATCTTTGTATTATCCGATGGCGAAACCAACCGTGGACAAGAATTTAGTGATGTAAAAGAAGCACTAGAATGGGCAGGTATTCCTATTCACACCATCGCCTATGAGCTAGATTCTGAACATCTTAAACAAATGGCAGCCTTAGCAGAAGGAGCCTATATTAAGTCAAGTGCCAGCTCCGCATCGTATCGCATTGGTAACTTATTAAACTCTGAAATGTAAAGGACGCTTGCATACCCCATGAAAATTATCAAAATATTCTCAATATTTATCCTCCTCCATGTTGCCGCATGGGGGGCAACGCATGTTTATCTCAGCAAAAATGCCAGCAATATTTTATTAGTGGTGGATACATCCTATGCCATGAAGCCTAAATTTAATGAAATGAAACAATGGATTGTTAATTTGGAAAGTAGCTCACACTACAAACAAATTATTATTGGTACAGATAAAGCACTACTCGGGAATTTAAACGAATTAAAATCAAAAGATGTGATTTTTCGCACCGCCTTTGGACGGATGAATATAGATAATTTAAACCGCTATACAGGCAACAAAGCAAAGCAAAAAATTCTACTTTCAGATGGCTCAATTAAGCCTAAAGGTTGGAAAGTGATTACGTTTTAAGCGTCCTCAAGTAGCCTTACATCTCACATAAGCATACTTCCACTCACAAGCACTGGCTTGCTCTAATGCCAGCAATAGCTTTTCATCTGGAACCGCTTCCGACTCATATATATTCCCTAACAGCACCCAACTACTCGCTACAAAAGCCGACTTTCGCCAATTAATTTTACTTGGGTCAATAAGCTCCTTACATACAGTACAGTGTTGCGAAAATAACGCTTCTGCATCACTATTCAATAATTTATTTGCCAATGCTAATTGTGGTTTCTTACAATGAGGGCAGTTTATTTTTTTCAGATTATCCCCCGCCACCAAGCGCATCGCATTTGTCTCACTTGAAATCTCCACATAGCAAAAGGGACTATCTTCCTGCGGCTCCATTTCTATATTGGGAGAGCAACCCATAAAACAAATTAACGACAGAAACTCCTCCCCTACTTTATAACGATAATCTTCATCACAATCTGACTCGGCATTCAATAAGTCACCAATAAATTCAATTTCTTGCAGAGCTGACTCAAGCCTCTTTTGACTGATTTTTTTGTTACTATCTGTTGGATATAAATACAGACGATATTCTGCTTGCCACATGGCTCAAGGTTTCCTTATATCTGTCGGGTAATGAGTTAAATCTGTTATTTCTCACAATTAAATTGTAGGTTGGTGCTGAGGCACGAAGCCCAACATGACAAAGCTTGTTGGGCTTCGTGCCTCAGCACCAACCTATAGAATATGATTAAACTAAATCACATATTGACCCATTATTCACTCCTAATACGCCATTATCAAACGGATCATTCTTCCAAGAAGCTAAATATTGCCTATAGTTTATGAGAAATTACCTGTGCCGTAGTGACCTCACGGATTCAGATTCTAGTATTGATAAGCGGTAAATAAGCCGAGACCAAGTTAATTGTCGTCATTTCAATCAGGAAAAAACGGCAGTTCATATTACTTAAACTTAATGACTGCTTATTATTAATACAAACTGAATGCTTCAACGATGGAGCATCAGTATGAATAATAAAATTAATCAGCTTACTTTCCTATTTTGTCTCACCCTAGCGAACTTTGCGTATATGAGTTCCGCTCAGGCAGATGATACTTTATGGCAAGAGATTCATACGCAAGCACGTAGTAGCAAAGCTTCTTTTAGATTTAACCATAGCCGCGATTTTTTTCTGAATGAAGAAAAAATGCAACGACTTCTAAAACAAGCTCATTATGCCTATCGAGGCTCCATCCCTACGCCTATTGCCCTGCCCTTAGCGGATGGGCAAATGGTTTATGTCATGCCAGTTACTAGCACTGTTTTACCAAACACGTTAGCTAAAAAATATCCGCAGATTAAAACTTACAAAGTCATTGATACAAATAACAATATTATTGATGGTCGATTAGATTTCACCCCTGCTGGTTTTCATGCCATGTTACAAACTGATAGCGGTGATATTATTTATATTGATCCTGTCCAAACTGACGGGCAACGTCGTTATCATACTTACAAACAAAAAGATCAGCACCCTGCGAAGCCGCATCAATGTCAGTTAAAAAACAGTTTCTTAAAAGCATCTCCTATTGATAATGTTATAAACAAAGCTCGTCTCCAACGAAAATCGCCCTTCAATGTACACAACTATACAATAGCCGTTGCCGCCACAGGTGAATATACAAACATCCAAGGCGGAACCGTTAGCTCATCACTCAGCGCCATTGTCACAACCATTAATAGAATCAATCAAATATATGAGCGCGACCTCGGCATACATCTCACTTTAGCTAAAAACAATGATGAAATTATTTACACAAACGCTGCTTCTGATCCTTACACTAATGGCAAGTCACACGCCCTAATGCTCGAAAATCAACGTAACCTCGACAGTGTGATTGGTAACAATAATTACGATATAGGACACGTTTTTGGTACATCAGGTGGTGGTTTAGCCATTATCGAAAGTTTGTGCTCAAGTAACTCGAAAGCGAAAGGCACGTCAGGTATCAATAACCCTAACAGTGAAAGTTTTTATATCGACTTTGTTGCCCACGAAATTGGACATCAATTAGGTGCAACGCATACATTTAATAGCAATAAAGGCTTGTGTGCAGGTAGCACTCGCACCTCACGCACAGCATTTGAACCTGGTAGTGGCTCAACGATTATGGCGTATACAGGTATATGTGGTTCAGATAACTTACAATCTAATGCCGATGCTATGTTTCATATTGGCTCGATTGAGCAAATTAAAAAGAATATTACTCAAGGTACAGGCAGCCATTGTGGCACACATTATCAACGTAAAAATCGCGCGCCAACAGTTGATGCAGGTAGAGACTATACGATTCCAGCAGGAACTCCTTTTACCTTGCATGGCGCAGCCAGCGACCCTGAAGATGATTATTTAGGGTACTCATGGCAACAGCTTGATGCAGGAAGTCGCTCATCTGTCAATCGTGATCTCGGCAATAACGCCTTATTTAGAGCGCGTTTAGCGACGACATCACCCTCGCGTACTTTTCCTTTATTAAACGACATTCTTAGCCACCATCAAACCAAAGGAGAAACCTTGCCGACCACACAACGCCAGTTAAATTTCAAACTCAGCGTACAAGATGGTAACAACAACACAAGTAGTGATGACGTAAGATTACAAGTCGAAAATACGGGTAGTCGCTTTGCGCTTGATCTTCCTTATTCTCACTACACCATTGGTGAAAGTAGCAAGTTAAGCTGGAATGTCGCCAAAACTAATCAAGCACCTATCTCATGTAACAATGTCGATATAACACTCTCTACCGATGGCGGACAAAGTTTTACTCATTTACTGGCGAGTAATGTGGTCAACAAGGGTGAAGCCACTGTTTATATACCTAACAATGTAAGCGAAAGCACGCAAGGGCGTTTTAAAATAGCCTGTAGTAACAATATCTTCTTTGCGATTTCTTATCGGAATTTTACCTTGGATTTTAACAAGTCAGACCACAGCGAAACTCCTGCGCAGGAGCCAAATCTTTTGATTAATGATAATCAAGCAACATCGTCCTATACCCCAAACAGTACACAAAACGATAGCGCTAAAAATAAAAAATCTGCGGGTGCGCTTGACCTTATTATACTGATGCTGCTTGGTATGCTTGGCTTACTTCAAACCAAAAAAAAATCAGCACTGCCAATACAGAGTGCTGATTTTCCTAAAAGGTGCTGATACTAATGTCTTACAGGGTAAGTATATTTAGTTTTTTTCCAGTAATCGCGTGTGCCACGGTGATTCCTTACTAATCTCCAACCTGCATTGACGGGATTACCGATAACACCAGCCCCTTTGGGAACGGTGTAATTACCTGTAATCATTCCAATACCCATATTTTGTTGACATATGTCTTTACCGCTTTTTTGCTTGAAATTCCAACCGAATCCACAACTAGCTTTACGGTAGGTGACTTTTTCACACACTAGCTTTCGACTTGTACTATTTGCCGCTCTTGAATAACTAGACGGACATTTCACCCCTCTGGCAGGATCATGAGTATAGATCTTGCCGCGAGGATGCTTGTACTGCCTGACTCTTGCAACAAAGCGGTCAACACCATTGTTGCTAATTTCTCGATGAAATGCGCTCAATGCAGGAAAACCAATTCCAGGAGGTGCCATTGCCGATGAAACAGGATTGCCAGCGCCGACAGGTAAGCATTTATCTTTATGTCTTGAGTTCATCACAATATTGAGAGGACGATTAATCGGTGGACAAACAGAGGCTAAGACGAAGCGTTTATTCTTAAAGCATTTTAAAACACCATTCGAGGTGCTTCCTGTCGTACCACTAGGGCAAGATACCCCGTTACTTGGTGCAGCAGATGCGGTGTTTGTCATTGCGAGTGCAAATGCGGAGAGTACCATTCCTTTAACAATGAGTGATTTCATAATGAATTCCTTTGTTATAGTGAGTTATAGTGAAGGAGTCATTTCCTTCATCAATTCTCAATTTAATTCACAGCCCATCAAAAAACAAATGATCCCCGAGGAATGGGTATATCTGATAGATTAGTAATCAAATTTCAAATTGAGAATTGCTACATTTCCTTTCACACACTCTTTAGCGGTAATTCAAAAAATAAAGGCTCAAAATATTTTTTTGTGGATACTATTGTGCTAACTCAGCTTGTAAACGATCATGTAAAATTGAGACTAAATTTTTATGATCTGCAATCAAGGGGCTAATCACAATATTAAATGCAGGATATTTTTGCATCACTGTTTCACAAATTTGTACAATATCCCCGCCCTTTCCTGCATGTCGTCCTGCAAGGAAAAACAGCAAACTAACGATAGCCGTACTTTCCCCCGCCTTGGCTTTTTGCAATAAACAATCTGCTAGCAAAATACCATTAAAATCATATTCATCACCTTCTCTGCGTTCCATAACGGCTTGTTCGATGTGAACATTGTCGCTAGAAAATTTAGTTTGTAGTTGGCTTGCTATCTGTTTACGAACGGCGGTCACACGCGCTACGGGTGATCCATGATCGACTAAGATAATATTTTTTAATGGGCTGTTGTGTATTTTGGCGGTTGCTAAGATATTGTCATAGACAATATTAACCAGCCGAGGCTCACCCTCAGGTAGGGGATAAAGAACCTCTGCAATATCCATATGGAAGTCGCCAAATGATGCTGTTAGAGTGGCTATTTCATCGGGTATAAAAGAGGTAAGCGCCCTGCTTTCACCAAAAAATAAGGGTAATATAATATAGTGACGCTCGCCTTGTGATAAATGCTGTTGCATAAAGGAGGCGAAGGTCTGAGCAGGTCTATTATTTAAGTCTGCCACAGGAATTTTATTGGCATGTTGCAAAGAGACGGGGTGGATTTTTTGCCCCGATTTAAGGCTTAATGCTTGGGCTAGTTGACGCAGTTGTTTTGTTGCTTCTGCTCGAAGCGAACCGTTATCGAGCAGTAGAATGAGGGGCATTATTTTAGATCAAGTACATCTTGCATATCGAATACACCGCAGTCATCGGCATCTTTTTGTGCTAACCAAATGGCGGAGCGCATCGCACCTTTTGCAAAAGTCATGCGGCTTGATGCTTTGTGTGTAATCTCCAATCGCTCGCCTATATCAGCAAACATCACGGTATGTTCACCTACAATATCGCCTGCACGAATGGTCTCAAAACCTATCGTTTGACGCTCACGTTCTCCTGTCACACCTTCACGCCCATAGACGGCGCATTCCGAAAGGTCTCGATCCAGCGCATCGGCTATCACTTCTCCCATTCGCAAAGCCGTGCCAGAGGGTGCATCTACTTTATGACGATGATGTGCCTCGATGATTTCAATATCAACATCATCACCCATGACCCGTGCGGCAATATCAAGAAGCTTTAAACTTAACGTCACGCCAACACTGTAGTTTGCTGCAAAAACAATAGGAGCAATCGTACCTGAGGCATAGATTTGTGCTTTTTCATCATCAGAAAAACCCGTTGTACCAATGACCATTCTTTTATCATTTTCTAAGCACCAGCTTAAATGGTCGATAGTTGGCTCAGGGCGTGTAAAGTCAATAACAACATCACAATCTTGTTCTGCTTCATCAAGCGATGGCGCAATCATTACACCGTTTTTACCAATACCCGACAGCTCCCCTGCATCAGCACCAATCAAAGAGCTTTCTGGATACTCAGTCGCAACGGTTAAGATGGTTCCTTCATTTTCATGACATGCTTCGATGAGAATTTTTCCCATACGCCCTGCTGCACCAACCACGCCTATCTTTACCATGATATTTTCCTTATTCCTTTACTTCTTTTTTTCATCTTTATCTACATCAAACCAACTTTTAATATCACCAAAAAAAGTCTTCGCTTTATTAGTCCAACCGTGTTGCTGAGGACTATGACGCTCTCCACCATTTTTAAGGCAAGCTTCGATTTCTTCAAACAGTGTTTTTTGCAGGTTGGTTAAATTAACAGGCGTTTCCACCAGCACTTTACACAATAAATCACCCGCCACCGCATTACGCACCGACTTTACACCTTTGCCACGCAGGCGGAATAACTTGCCTGTTTGTGTTTCTGCGGGGATTTTTAACGTCACTTCCCCCTCTAACGTTGGTACTGATACCTCACCACCCAATGCCGCAGTGGTAATGCGAATAGGTACTTCACAATGTAAATTGGTGTCATCACGGGTAAACAGCTCGTGCTTTTTCAAGTTGACTTGCACATACAAATCACCAGAAGGGCCACCATTCAAACCCGCCTCACCTTCACCAGACAGGCGAATACGATCACCTGTGTCCACCCCCATAGGAATACTAACTTCCAAAGTTTTTTCTTTATCGACTGTGCCTTGACCACTACAACTCGTACATGGCTCTTTGATGACTTTACCTGCGCCATTACAATGAGGACAGGTTTGCTGTACCGCAAAGAAGCCCTGTTGCATACGTACCTGCCCCATGCCCTGACAGGTTGCACAACTTTCTGGATTGGTACCTTTCTTCGCGCCTGTTCCGCCACAAGGGTCGCAACGCTCTTTGGTTGGAATACGAATATCAACTTTCTTACCAAACACCGCTTCTTCTAAGCTAAGTTCTAAGTTGTACTGTAAGTCACTCCCACGATAAGCACGGTTTCCACCACCGCCACCGCCTCGGCTACCACCAAAAATATCACCAAAGACATCTTCAAAAATATCACCAAAGCCACCACCTGCGCCGCCACGACCGCCACCCATTGAAGGGTCTACACCTGCATGACCAAATTGATCATACGCCGAACGTTTTTGTTGATCAGATAATACTTCGTAAGCTTCTTTAGCTTCTTTAAATTTCTCTTCTGCCTCAGCATCATCGGGATTTCTATCAGGGTGTAACTTCATTGCCATCCGCTTAAAAGACCGTTTCAAGTCCTTTTCACTGACATTTTTTTGCACACCTAATACTTCGTAATAATCGCGTTTAGACATTCTATTATCCTAAAGAGGGCTTCTAACTATTGATGCCTTTTAACATAAATAATTAGACTCCCCTGAAAACAAAAGCAGGCCCGAGCGGAATATTCCCCTCGTGCCTGTAAATTTTTAAGGTAACTAAAGCGCACTCTAATTACCTTGTTTTTTTGCTAATGATTATTTCTTAGCATCTTTTTTGTCATCGACTTCTTCGAACTCAGCATCAACAACATCTTCGTCAGCATCTGCTTTTGCATCTTTTGCTGCTTGTTCACCTGCTGGTGTTTCAGCTTGTGCCGCCGCCGCTTGCGCTAACGCACCCGAAGCTTGCATAAGTTCTTCCGTTTTCTTCTCGATAGCTTCTTTGTCGTCACCTTTAATCAACGCTTTTAAATCTTTAATTAAAGTTTCAACTTTCGTCTTTTCGCCAGCATCAATATTATCGCCTAAATCTTTCAGCGACTTTTCCGTAGAATGCGCCATGCTATCAGCTTGGTTACGTGCATCAATCAACTCACGTGTTTTCTTATCCTCATCGGCATGTGCTTCGGCATCTTTAACCATTGCCTCTACTTCTTCATCCGAAAGACCTGAAGACGCTTTAATCTCGATAGACTGCTCTTTACCTGTTGCTTTATCTTTTGCTGATACATTCAAAATACCATTGGCATCAATATCTAAAGATACTTCAATTTGTGGTTGACCACGCGGTGCGGGTGGAATATCTGTCAAGTCAAAACGACCTAGCGACTTATTACCACTTGCCATTTCACGCTCACCTTGTAATACGTGAACCGTTACCGCATTTTGGTTGTCGTCTGCCGTTGAGAAAGTTTGCTGTGCCTTTGTTGGAATGGTTGTATTTTTATCGATTAACTTCGTCATTACACCACCCATTGTCTCAATACCAAGAGATAATGGCGTAACGTCAAGTAGTAGAACATCCGTTACCGATCCGCCTAACACACCGCCTTGAATCGCCGCACCAACGGCTACCGCTTCATCAGGATTCACATCTTTACGTGGCTCTTTACCAAAGAAGTTAGCTACTTCTTCTTGAACCATTGGCATACGTGATTGACCACCCACCAAAATAATATCGTTGATGTCACTTGCCGATACATCAGCGTCTTTTAATGCCAATTTACAAGGATCAATCGTGCGCTTTACCAAATCTTCAACTAATGACTCTAACTTGGCGCGCGTTACTTTCACATTCAAATGCTTAGGACCAGATGCATCAGCCGTCACATACGGAAGGTTCACATCTGTCTGTGTGGTAGAAGAAAGCTCAATTTTTGCCTTTTCCGCCGCTTCTTTTAAACGCTGTAGCGCAAGCGGGTCGTTATGTAAATCAACGCCGTTATCTTTCTTAAACTCATCCGCGAGATAATCAATAAGGCGCATATCGAAATCTTCACCACCTAAGAACGTATCACCGTTAGTAGAAAGCACCTCAAACTGATACTCGCCATCAATCTCAGCAATTTCAATGATAGAGACATCAAACGTACCCCCACCCAAGTCATACACAGCAACCGTCATATCGCCTTCAGACTTATCCATACCAAACGCAAGTGCCGCCGCTGTTGGCTCATTGATAATACGCTTAACTTCTAAACCTGCGATTTTACCCGCATCTTTGGTTGCCTGACGTTGTGAGTCGTTAAAGTATGCAGGAACAGTAATAACCGCCTCTGTTACGTCCTCGCCTAAATAAGCTTCTGCGTCTTTCTTCAGTTTTTGCAAAATACGCGCAGAAACTTCTGGTGGCGACATTTTCTTACCGTTAGCCTCAATCCATGCATCGCCGTTATCAGCTTTAATAATATTATAAGGCACTAACTTAATGTCTTTTTGTACCGCATCTTCATCAAAGGTACGACCAATAAGACGCTTGATAGCAAACAAAGTATTTTCAGGATTTGTAACCGCTTGACGCTTTGCAGGTTGCCCCACTAAAACCTCATCACCCGTAAATGCAACAATCGACGGCGTAGTACGATCACCTTCTGCATTTTCAATAACCTTAGGAGTATCACCTTCCATTACCGCTACGCAACAATTGGTAGTACCTAAATCGATTCCTATAATTTTTCCCATGATATTCTCCAATTTTTCGCGGCTTACTTTGAAGCCTTATTCATATTTTGTATTTGTCAATGAGCTTGATAAGAGCTCATTTAAGATAGCTAGTTAAGTGCGGTTAAATTTATTTAATTCAAGAAAAAATTTAACGAAGATCGCACATATTATGTATTCTTCGCAACCATCACCATCGCAGGACGAACCAAACGACCGTTGAGTGTATAACCTTTCTGCATGACCGATGACACAACGCCGTCGTCATACTCATCACTTGGTTGCATCGCCATTGCTTCATGTAACTCTGGGTTAAATTTTTCCCCCAAAGGACTAACCGCTTCTAGGTTGGATTTCTCCATCACCGACTCAAACTGTTTCAAAGTCAAATTCATCCCTTCGCGGATACTGTCAAGATCACCCTCCGCCTGCAAGCCCATCTCCAAGCTATCAATCACAGGTAAAAGTTGCTCAACAAATTTTTGTACCGCATATTTATGCGCATCCGACACCTGCTTCTCGCTACGCTTACGTTGATTATCCATCTCCGCTTGCAAACGCATTAAAGTATCCCAACTTTCCGCCGCCTTAGCCTCTGCCTTTGCCAGCTCCTCGCGTAACTGCTCAATAGCACCTTCGGCATCTTCCGTTTGCTCATGCTCAA
>CAZQTJ010000020.1:0-12814 GCA_964596035.1 uncultured Cocleimonas sp.
TGTTTCAAGTACAGCATTTGATCTTGCAGCAGGCGAAACAGCGGTACTTACTATTGTTGCAACCGTAAATTAATACCTCTGAAAATTGCATTCCTTCTTTATACTTGGGGAACCTCTGATTAAGTCTGATCGAATTTTCTAAAAGGAAAAACAGCGCGGATTTTAACTTTAGAAAAACGATTGAGACTTGATCAAAGGTTCTTTAGGCATTGTTTTATCAATAGTGTTTGGAACAACAGACACTATTGATAAAACCACAAAAAATAATAAAAATAATGACTAAAAAAACACACAACGCAAATGCAGTTGTGCTTAGAAACATAATCTACAGCACAAATAAGCTGGCTAAATCAAGCCAAAGCTTCGTGCTGTCTATTATTCTGAGTTTTTTTTTTATTCTCTTATCTTTACAAGCAAGCAATGCCGCTACCCCCAGTGACACGCTTATCAATAATACTGCGACTGCAAACTACACGGTTGATGGCTCTAAAGAAACGCTCAGTGCATCGGTTGCCATAACAACCGATAGCAAAACACCCTCTATTATTAGCTTCCACCGCCTCTCTAATAGCGGTGAAGAGGCTACCTTATTACCCTCTTCTTATAACAGTGGCGAAAATGGGGGGAAGTTATGGAGTCCTATCAATAGCATCAACCGTATTAACGGCGATAAAGTTACTTTCCCTGCGCCTGTCAAAATCATAGAAGCCAATCAATTTGTTGCGAATGAGCCGATTATCATTCGTGTGCAAGACTTTGATCAAAATCTTGATCCTAATACCAGCGAGACCATTTTTGTTACCGTTACAATTCCCGAAACAGGCGATAAAGAAGTTATTCAATTAAGAGAAACCTCCCCGAGCTCAGGCATATTTATTGGTGCAGTACCTACCCACTCGGGTACTAGTGTTAATTTTGATGGTCGATTTAATGTTAAGCGAGGCGCTAAATTAACGGTCACTTACCGCGACCAAGAAGATACTACCGATGTTAGTGCCACAGCCGCACTCATCGACCCTGAGGGAACACTTAACCTAACAAAAACAGCAGATAAAAAAAGTGCAGCTATTGGTGATTCACTCAGTTATGAAATTACCTTACGCAATAGCAGTATTGACAAACCACTGAATGATATCAGCATACAAGACACCCTACCTGTTGGTATGCGTTATCAAAATAACACCGCCTTCCTCAATGATAGCCCCCTATCCTCAACGGCTATTAGCATTCAGGGGCGTCACCTCACCTTTGCATTAGGCGATATGCCTAGCAATGTGAGTAATGGCTGGGTATTGCGTTATAAAGCAAAAATAGGCATTAACACGCCTATTGCCGATGCGATCAACCATGCGCAAGCATTTTCGCAAAATGACACCTCTAATATCGCCAAAGCAAGCGTTAAGATCACGGATACTTTAATGACAAACACTACCATTATCACAGGTCGTGTTTACATCGGATGCGATAAATCCACACCTAGAAAAGCCTTAGCGAATGCGCGACTTTATACTGAGTCAGGACGTAGCGTATTAAGTGATAAAGACGGTTATTGGCATATGGAAGGTCTTAGCCAGCAATCTCATGTCATACAGCTAGATGTCGATAGTCTAGCGACAGGCTATCGCGCTATTGATTGCGACCATGATAATGACCGTGCAGGTAGCAAAATATCAAAATTTGTGAATAGCAAAACACTTTGGCGGACAGATTTTTATGTTGAAAAAATGGATGCCGCTAATTTATTGGCAAACAGTCCCAACAAATCCCTCAAAACAAAGCAGAAAGACCCACTAAAAAAATACACTAAACAATTTGCTAATAAGGCAACACCGAGCTTTGAAATACTCTGGCCTCCACATAACTACGTGCCTGCAATCGCATCAACTAAAATTGCGATAAAGCACTCTCCAAAACAAAAAGTGAAGCTATATCTGAATGATAAGCCCATTAGTATGCTCAACTATGATGGCAGTGTAACGAATAAAGCAGGTACAGTGACTATCCGTCGTTGGCGTGGTGTCGATATAAACGTCAAACAAAAAAATAATATTTTAACGGCTATTTTACTCGATAAAAATGACGCAGAAGTTGCTCGTAAAACGCACACCATCCACTTCTCTGGCAGCCCTTCTAGTGTTGAATACCTAGAAAAAGAATCATTACTGATTGCCGACGGTAAACACTTGCCCATTATTACCCTACGCATAAAAGATGAAGACGGCTTCCCGATGCGTGCAAATACACACGGATATTTTTCCCTTAAAGGCAGTGATTACAGTGTCGCTAATAATAAAAAAACGCTTGATGATTCGGGGCTAAAAGGTCAATACAAATATCATATTAAAGAAGGCGGTATCGCTCACATTAAACTAAACCCTAGCACACGCTCAGGACAAGTGAGTCTTGATTTTAATTTAGCTAATAAAAATCAAACCGTGAATGCTTGGCTAAAACCTAAATTGCGTAATTGGATTCTGGTTGGGATCGCTGAAGGTACGCTGGCACATAATAAAATCAGCGGAAATATGCAAACGCTAAACGATAAAAACCAAGCCGAAAACTATAAGCAAGGACGATTAGCTCTGTTTGCAAAAGGCAGGATAAAAGGTGACTACTTACTAACATTGGCTTACGACACCGCTAAGCAACGAACTAAACACAATGAAAATGGCGCACAATTAGAAGGCAATATTGATCCTGACGCGTGGTATACCATCTATGCAGACCAATCTAATAGTCAATATGAAACCAGTAGCTCTCACAAACTTTATCTTAAACTAGAAAAAGATCAGTTTTACGCCTTATTTGGTGACTATCGCACAGGTTTAACCGTCACTGAGTTATCGCGTTACGAACGTGTTCTAGATGGCATTCATAGCGAATATAAGGGTGAGTCACTTAGCTATAATATTTTTGCAAGTTACACCGAAAAGCGTCATCAACGCGATGAAATCGTCGGCGACGGCACCTCAGGACTTTATTATTTAAGCCGTTCTATCGTGCAAAACAGCGAAGTTATTCGTCTTGAAACGCGCGATCAATTTAATTCAGGAAAGATAGTCTCATCGCAAACAATGGAGCGTCATAAAGATTATGATATTGACTATAATAGTCGTACTTTATTCTTCAAGTCCCCAATTTCAAGACGTGATAGAAATTTAAATACCAATATTATTGTGGTCGATTATGAAAGTGATGACAATAATGAAAAGACCTTAGTCGCAGGTGGACGTGTTGCCGCTAAATTTGATAATGGCAAGCTAGAAACAGGCTTGAGCGTTATCCATGAGGGTAATAATAATAATGCAACAAGCCGCCTTATTGGTGTAGACGCAAGCTATAAACCCGATGAAAGTAGCGAAATTCATGCCGAAATGGCACAAACAACAATAAATGGCGATACGACAACATTGCAAGGAAAAGCATGGTTAGCAGAAATAAAGAAAACCACTGAAAATACAAAAACCACGGCTTATATCAAAAAGCAAGACGAGGATTTTGGCTTAGGACATCAAAAACTTAGCGAGCAAGGCACACAAAAAATAGGCATTAGCAGTCGTTATACTATAAACGCAAAAACAAAGCTCAAAGGCGAACTATCACATCAACAAACATTAAAGAATAATAATGTCACACAACAGCTTTCAATCGAAGCAGAACGACAATTTGATAATGCCAATTTATCCATTGGATTACGCCAAGCAAAAAATAAAAATACCAGCGATAGTGCTGATAGTACCACCTTATTATTAGGCGGTAGCATTGCGACAAAAGACAGAAAAGCAACGCTACACGGTAATATCGAGAAAAAAATAGCGGGTAGAAATCACAGCAGTAGTGCGCCTGATAAAGCAATAATAGGCTTAGATGTCGCAGTGAGTGATCGCGTCAGCTTATTTGCAGAACATGCCACGACAGATGACGGTGAGTCTATCACTCAAGATACGCGTGTGGGCATCAGTAGCTCATTATGGGAAGGTGCTAAAGTAAAGACCTCGCTTAGTCGTGAAAATAAAACCGACAGAACAGATACCTATGCAATGGTAGGACTGTCACAGCATGTGAAATTAACAAAACATTTACTCATCGACTTTAGCCTAGACCAAGCCACCACGATTGACGCGAAGATTAAACCAACAACATCAAATGATGATGTGCTAAGTGAGTACGGAAGCAACCGAGATGATTATGTTGCCACCAGTTTAGCCTATAAATGGCAAGACAATAACTGGAGTAGTTTCGGACGTTTTGAGCATCGAGATGGCGATGCGGAAGATAAAATTAATGTGCAGTTAGAATTGAGCCACAAAATAGCAGATGGTAAAAAACTTACTGCTAAAGTACAAAGCCTACGCTCAAATAAAGCCAATAATGAACAACATCAACAAACAACCATTAGCTTAGGCGCAGCATGGCAACCGTTCGATGCAAGCTACAGTCTACTGGAGCGGCTCGATTATATTGATGAGTCAAACCTAAATAGTACAAGCAATAAAAGAAGCAAAAAACTCGTTAATAATATCCATATTAACCAACAATTTGCGGATGAGTTTGAAGTAGGACTTCATCATGGCATACAACACATTATGTCCTCCAACGACAGCGAGCAAAAAGAAGATAGCACCATTGACGTAGGGCTTATCGAAGCTAAATATAAACTCAGCGATATGTGGAGTATAGGCGCTCACGCAGGCTATTCACGTGACTGGGACAATGACAATATTGAAAAGGTAGCGGGAGTTTCTGTCAGCGCGTCCCCTGCGAAAAACACACAAATTACGATCGGCTATAACGCGGAAGGTTTTACTGATAATGAGTTTGATACCAGCGGATATACAGCGGAAGGCTTCTTTACACAGCTACGCTATAAATTCGATCAAGAAACTCTCAAGCTCCATAAAAATAATCACAAAACTGCTACTGATATAAGCACAAGGGAGATAATAAAACCATGAAATACATCAAATTATTCATCTTATTATCTCTCACCTTAAGTAGCTTTTATGCTTACACTTGGTATGACCCTAATACCGCTAATGTAGCGCCTAACTGGCACTATCGCGTTCCCATCAATGTGCCTGCAAACGCCAGCATCAACAGCACCATAAAAATTGATGTCGATTTTAATGCATTAATGACGCAACTCGGTGTGACAGGAACGTTTGATATAAACTCCCCGCGTATCGTGCGTCCTAATGAATCCTTAGCCCTACAGCAAGAATTCACCGATAGAATTTATAATGGCGTGTTAGACCCCGCTTCAAATGGTCGAGGTGAAATTAAATTTATTCTTGAAGATGCTGGGGCAAGTATTTATTACCTTTATTTTGACACCATTGAAAACGGTGCAAAAGCGGCTAATACTCAGGCCACTATCAATGGCAACTTTGAACACTCCAATGGCGCTATCCCCAGTCATTGGACAATGACCAATATTAACGCCCATGGCGCACAAAACAATGAGGTTTACGAGACCAGTTACGGCGCTACTTATAGCGGTGCAATCACTTGTAGCGACCAAGCCATACACAATGCCAATACATCGCCCAATAACTTAAACACCGCAGCATCAACAACAGGGCGAAAATGGCATTTACTCGGTTATCGTAATCAATGTGAAGACGGTATAGGCGGGCAAAAAGAAAAAATCACCTTAAGTAAATCGATTGTCGTTCCTGCGAACAATGCAGGTCGTTTAAATTTTTTCTTCCAGCTACAAGCCTATGACAGTATAAATTATGATTTTTTTCAATTAACAATCAACAACACTGCCGTTGATCACACACAACTAAGTATTCCAAATACTGGAAATAAACTCAAAATCACAACAGCAGGTATCGGACGGCTTAATCAATATTCTGTGTCATTAATCGATGCAGGATGGCAACCTGCTTCTTTTGACTTATCTCCCTATGCAGGTCAAACCATTAATATCAGCTTTATCACCAATTTTGCAGGCGATAATGTATATCGTAGTTGGATAAAATTAGACGACGTAGAATGGAGTGTAGTAACAGCCACAATAGGCACTGCCGAAATGCAGTTGCCTGAAATATCCATGAAAAAAACCAGTGTAACAATCTCTGACCCTATCAATGGCACATCATCACCCAAAGCCATACCTGGTGCTCTTGTTGAGTACACAATAACACCATCAAATCAGGGGGATAGTGCCGCAGATAATAATTCAATTAGCATTGTTGATGTTATACCAACAGCTACCGCTCTTTATGTGGGAGATATAAACACAGTAGGAAGTGGCCCTGTCAATTTTATTGATGGGGCAGTAGCAAGCGGTTTAGCCTATAATTTTATCAACTTAGGTAGCACTACCGATAACGTCAGTTTTTCAAACGATAATGGCGCAACATTTAACTACACCCCTGTTGCTGATGCAGACGGTCTTGATACAAATGTGACACATATAAAAATAACACCCACAGGGCAATTTTCTGCCAATACAGCCGCTGGCGCGCCCTCTTGTCAAGTGAAATTTAGAGTGCAGATTCTCTAAACTGACAGTTGCCCGAGACAATTAAGTAGGTATATTTCTTTATGCTGTTTTGCTAAATACCCGAGTAGGCACAGCAGATGATTAGACTAAAAAGAATAAAAGTGCGAATTACCCGACATTTTCCCGACCCAATAAAAAAGGCTCTACAAGAAAACCTTGTAGAGCCTTTTAGGATATGGTGGCTGCACCTAGATTTGAACTAGGGACCCCATCATTATGAGTGATGTGCTCTAACCAACTGAGCTATGCAGCCATTTCAGTAGCAGTGTCTACTGAGGGTCGGGAATATATATGCTGTTCGATCTACTGTCAACCTACTTTCTTTAAATTTCTAATGTATGATATAAGTTGATAAAAAACTCGCTACACATTAAACCTAAAGTGAACGACATCACCTTCTACTAAAATGTAGTCTTTACCTTCTAAGCGCCACTTGCCAGCATCTTTTGCGCCCTGCTCTCCTTTATACTCGATAAAATCTTCATAAGCGATTACTTCTGCGCGAATAAAACCGCGCTCAAAGTCGGTATGTATACGACCTGCTCCATTAGGCGCAGTTGCGCCCTGATGCACCGTCCATGCTCGCACTTCTTTTACACCTGCGGTAAAGAAGGTTTGCAAACTCAATAAGTTATAACCAGAACGTATCACACGGTTTAGACCTGGTTCTTCTAAGCCTAAGTCTTCAAGAAACTCGTCACGTTCATCGTCATCTAATAATGACATTTCAGCTTCCATTGAAGCACAAACGACGACAACTTCTGCTTTTTCTGTGGCTGCGATTTCTCTTACTTGGTCGAGATAGCTGTTGTTTTCAAAACCATCTTCACTGACATTTGCAACAAATAAAATAGGTTTTATAGAGATAAGATGCAATTCTCTGACTAATAATTTTTCATCATCATTTAGTTCAAATGAACGGGCAGAAAGACCTTCACCTAGATGCTCATAAATGCGCTCGTATAAATCTAACTGAGCAATGGCTTCTTTATTTCCTGAGCGAGCTGTACGCATCACTCGCTTTATGGCTTTCTCAACAGCGTCTAAATCTGCTAATGCTAATTCTGTATTGATTGTTTCGATATCAGAAACAGGATCAATTTTTCCGTCAACATGCACAACATCATCATCATCAAAACAACGAACAACTTGTGCGATAGCATCAGTCTCACGAATATGAGCTAAAAACTGATTACCCAGTCCTTCACCTTTTGAAGCACCTGCAACTAAACCTGCAATGTCCACAAACTCCATTGTTGTTGGCAGTGTACGTTCAGGCTTTACGATTTCAGCTAATGCGTCCATGCGTAAATCGGGAACGGGAACAATGCCTACATTCGGCTCTATCGTACAGAATGGATAATTTTCAGCTTGAATGCCTGCTTTTGTCAGCGCATTAAAAAGCGTTGATTTCCCTACATTTGGCAAACCAACTATGCCACATTTAAAACCCATAATTCATTCTTCCTAATTCTGTGGATCAGTATGCAAACTGTTCATTACTTTTTGCATCTCTCCATCTAAAATCATTTTAATATCATCTACAGCACGGTCTATGCCACGTAATATTTCTATTTCATCATTTTTGCTAGGCTGAGACAAAACATAATCGACTACTTTATTTCGATCACCAGGATGTCCTATACCAATGCGTAAACGCCAATATTCTTTTGTCATATGCGCATGTAAATCGCGCAAGCCATTATGTCCGCCATGACCACCGCTTAACTTCAAGCGCATAGCACCAGCATCTATGTCCAGCTCATCATGTGCAACTAATATATTTTCAACAGGAATTTTATAAAAGGAGGCGAGTTGCCTTGCTGCAAGACCACTCTTATTCATAAAAGTAGTTGGTTTTAACAACCAGACGGTATGACCTTCAATATTGGCTTTACTAACCGCACCAGAAAAACGACTTTCTAATTTGAAGGTTGCACTATAGCGTCTTGCTAACTCATCAACAAACCAAAAACCTGCGTTATGACGAGTCTTGTCATATTTGTTGCCAGGATTACCCAAGCCTACAATTAATTTTATGGCAGTTTGAGCCATTATATTTACTCTCTTTTAAAGCAAAAACTATCGTTTTTTAGGATTCTGTATACTTCTCATAATCAACTGGCAGGAGTGCAAGTTTTGACTTTGTCTGGTATTTATTTCACATGGTTAAAGGTAGGTTGGTGCTGAGGCACGAAGCCCAACATGACTAAGCTTGTTGGGCTTCGTACCTCAGCACCAACCTACAAAACATGATTAAACTAAATCACATATTGACCCATTAGCCACGCCTAATACACCATCATTAAGCCAATGACTTCTCCAAATAAAGTGTGGTATTGCCGACAGTTTATGAGAGCTTACCTAGCCGATACCTCCTTTTCCTCAGTAGACTCACTGTTCTCGGAAAAGCTAAAGCTTGCACTCCTGCCTGTTGATTATGAAAAGTTACAGGATTCCCATATAAGAAAGCCCCAAATATAAGGTATTTAGGGCTTTCTTAATCAAACAAAAACAACTTAGTAAATAGTCACTACCGCTAAATTATGCTCTTCGCCATGACTTAACTGTGTCGATACAACACCTTCAGGGAAGACAATTTCAGATAAGTGAATAGACTGTCCTCTCTCTAGCTCTGACATATCAACGTCAATAAACTCTGGTATATTTTTAGGTAAACAGGAAATTTCCACATCCGTTAGTAAACGGTTGGTATTACCACCGTCTTTGGTACCAGGCGCATCTTCTTCATTGAGGAAGTGGAATGGAACAACCACCTTGATTTCTTCATCGTCCATTACACGCTGTAAATCGGCATGTAAAACAAATGGTTTTGCTGGGTGACGCTGTAAATCACGCAATACGACAACTTCTTTTGTGCCGTTTACATCCAGTGTAATTAAGGCTGAGTAAAAAGCTTCATCCAGTAAGTTACGATCCATTTCATTTTTCTTTAATGAAATAGAGATAGCATCGCCAGACCCACCGTATATGATTGCTGGTATTAAGTTTTCACGACGTAGGCGGCGGCTCGCTCCTTTCCCTAAGTCAGTACGTGAAATAGCGGTCAAACTGTAAGTGTTTGCCATGAGTATTCTCCAAAATTAACGAAACTTAAATTAAGCCTCTTAAAAAAATAAGTTCCGCGACCAGAACTTACAAAAAACACCCCGTAAATGAGGGCTTACGAAATAAGTATAAACGCTACTTTAAAGTACTCTATATACTTCTAAGAGCACAAGCCTATACATTTTAAAATTCAAGATCAGCAAATAAGTCACTAATCGATTCTTCTCTATTAATACGCACCATAGACTCTGAAAGCACCTTCGCAACAGAAAGTTGGCGTATTTTAGAACATTTTTTAGCATCTGCACTTAAAGGAATAGTATCGGTTACGATAATCTCGTCTAAGTCAGACTGATCGATCGTTTCAATTGCTTTACCCGAAAAAACAGGATGACTAGCATAAGCAACCACTTTACTTGCCCCATGCTCTTTTAAGGCTTTAGCAGAATGACAAAGCGTACCCGCTGTATCGACTAAATCATCAATCAATACACAGGTCTTTCCTTTCACGTCACCAATAATATGCATGACAGCAGATACATTAGGCTCAGGGCGACGCTTATCAATTATTGCTAATTCAATATCACCAAGCGCTTTCGCCTGTGCTCTTGCGCGCACCACTCCACCGACATCGGGAGACACTACGCATAAATTATCGTATTGCTTCTCTTCAATATCAGAACCTAACACACCAGATGCATAAATATTATCAACAGGTAGATCAAAGAAACCTTGAATTTGGTCTGAATGTAGATCAATCGTTAAAATACGATCTACATGACTTGTAAGTAGCATATCTGCAACTAACTTTGCAGAGATAGGTACACGACGAGAACGTACACGCCTGTCTTGACGAGCATAACCAAAATAAGGAATAACAGCGGTAACACGACCTGCTGATGCGCGATAGAGCGCATCTATCATTATCAATAACTCCATGAAGTTATCGTTCGTTGGCGCACAGGTTGGTTGAATAACAAAGACATCGCAACCGCGAACATTCTCTAATATTTCGAGATGAACTTCACCATCACTAAACTGGGATACGGTTGCTTTTCCTAAAGGAACACCGATATGATCGGCAACGGCCTGAGCAAGCTGTGGGTTCGCATTACCTGCAAATATCATCATCCGATCTACGTCAGGCATGATTTGCTCTCGCGCTAAAATTAAAAGAATAAAACTAAAAAAGGAAGTCACAAGGACTTCCTAATATAAATATGGCTGGGTCGGTAGGGATCGAACCTACGAATAACGGGATCAAAACCCGGTGCCTTGCCGCTTGGCGACGACCCAATATTGTATTACATTTTTTTCTCAAGGCTTGTATACAAGGGGGATTTATTTAACCCTTTTGCTACAAATCCGTGCCAACGAGAAGGTAACTCATTTAGCACATCTTGGGCAACATTTTTATTTGGAAATTTAGCAAAAATACAGCTTCCACTTCCAGTTAAACGTGCGGGGGAGTAAGAGGACAACCAATCCAATGCTTCTGCAACTTCAGGATGTTTATTTCTTACAACAGGCTCAAAAACATTCGAACCTTGTCCCTCAAGAAAGCGCGCTATTTTGAAGGGTTCGCAATCCCGTGTCAATCCCTTATCTGCAAAAATTTTAGCTGTTGAGACAAAAACATTAGGATGGATAACAACAAACCATAATTCAGGCAAAGTAATTGGCTCTAATTGCTCCCCTACACCTTCTGCCCAAGCGGCATATCCGCGTACAAAGACAGGGACATCAGCGCCTAGTTTTAGCCCTAAATCAGCTAGTTCATCTATGCTTAGGTCACAGGACCATAATCTATTTAAGCCTAGCAATACCGTTGCTGCATCGGAACTACCGCCACCTAAGCCGCCGCCCATAGGAAGTTTTTTATTGACGCTAATATCAACACCATGAACTGTTTTAGAGTATTGCTTTAATAAACGAGCGGCACGTACCACTAAATCATCTTCTGGTTTAACTGAGTCTAGCCCTGATAAGCGCACTATCTCGCTGTCTTTTCGCAAACTTAATTTTATTTCGTCTGAGTAATCTAAAAACTGAAAGACTGTTTGGAGAAGATGATAACCATCCTCGCGCCGTCCTGTAATGTGTAAAAATAAGTTTAGTTTTGCGGGAGCTAATAGTTTCATTGGTTGCGAAGGCTAGACTCTATAGATGATTTTTTAGGTGCATTATTATACCAGAGCAACCTCAGTTTTATCATAAGTATCACTGTCGAGTAGTCGTATATTCGAAAACATGTCTGCGCAACAAGCACTGATGCACTCGCTACTTTCAACAAAAGGAAATTCAAACTCATATTGAGCTGCTATTTCTTTTGCCTTATCGCTAAATTCAGATTGGCTAAAATTATCAACATCTGATCCAAAAAAAATATAAACCCCTGCACTTTCATATTTATAGCTATACTTAAAAGCCGCACAGAAGGTAGCTACTTTTTGTTTAAAATAAGGGTTATTATCGACTAAATTAGTTGCTACAACACCATCTGGGCTTAAACGTGATTTACACAACTGATAAAATTCTTTTGTTGATAATTTATTAGGATGCTCTCCTACTCCCGAGAAACTATCTAACAAAATAATATCAAATGAATTATTAGGAAAACGACTTAAATGCTCACGACCATCAGCAACACTTATCTTCATTCTGTCATCGCTTGAAATACCAAAACAAGCTTCTGCCAACTGCACAACACCTTGACTATGTTCAGATGCTTCTATTGAGATGTCGGGAAAATAGTGATGAAGCACCATCGGTATTCGCCCTCCGCCAAAACCCAACATATAAAGCCTTTTGGGTTGTGGTTTAAAGACTAAACTCAACATCATCGCTTGTGCGTACTTACCCAAAAGATTAAGCGGACGAGAAATATCAATGCTCGACATGCTGTCACTGACCGTCGTTTTAATCGCCAACATCTTGGTATCCATAAAATGTAGAGAAACAAGATTTCCCTCTTTCAACACTAATAGATTTTCTACGCCGTCACTATGATTAACCACAATGCCATCAGGTCGAGTAGATACCCACGATAATGATTCTTGTATGCGTAATAAATTTTTTGGATTACAATTCATGGTTGTTTTTTATTGTTGCGAAGATATTTCCATGGATTTTATTAGCAACATGAATTAATCGACAGAAATACACAGATCAAAGCAATCATTTTTCTGACCTAAGCAGATAAACAAGCTACAGATCACTTTCTGTCGTAAA
>CAZQTJ010000021.1:0-12455 GCA_964596035.1 uncultured Cocleimonas sp.
CCATTGTCTGTGCTGTTTTTCGGTTAATTTCAAAGCGAACTTCACAATATTCGGTCTGTGAATCGGGAGGTGTTGGGTCATCAGAACAGTGACAACCCGCGATAAAACCTTGGTAGAAAATTCCCGCCTTTACCAGTAAGGCTTCCTCCGTTTCGGTACTATTCAATAGTAATACACTCATATCACTACCGTCTGCAAAGTTGCTATACGACAAGCCTTTTTGAAGTGGCAGAAGGGTATCATCTAAGCTGGCAACTTCTTCTTGGAAGACTTGTTTAAATTCTGGAGACTGCCATGCTGCTAGTGATTTTTTTAGGCTTATCATAGATGTCGCAGTAAATCTGTCGGATGATTAAAAATGGGATAGCATGTTGCTAATTCTGGTCTTTTTAACAGAAAAACAGGCAACTTATTTTCGCGTGCAACTTGTATTTTAGGCGCAACGCTTAAGCCACCACTATTTTTACTCACTAAGGCATCCACTGCATAGTCTTTAAAAATCTGCCGTTCATTTTCTAATGAAAAAGGCCCGATACTTTTTATCCATTTGACATTATCTAACACCTGCGTTTTAGCTATCGCGGTACGAATCGTATAATCATGTTGTGTATTTTTTGCAGATAAAAATTCTGCGGATAGTTGCCCAATAGTGAAAAAAGGTCGTGATACATTATAGTCATCAGACGATAGAAGGCTTATTAGTTGCTGGTTCGATTGATAGTCAACCCAAAGATCGTCAGGGTGTTTTTTCCAAGGAGGACGCACATAGTGGAAACAGGGAATATTGCTTTGCTGCGCTGCAAGACGGGCGTTACGACTGATATTGCTCGCGTAGGGGTGAGTTGCATCAAGCAAATAATGAATTGATTTTTGTTGCAAATAATGAGTGAGACCTTTCACACCACCAAAGCCACCACTGTGTACTTCGCAACTTAGCTGCGGTTGACGTACTAGACCTTTGATACTGTAGATAACATCGTAGCCTTGCTGTAAAAATTGCTGGCAGAGCTGAATGGCATCGGATGTTCCGCCGAGTAATAATAATTTCATGCACTCAATTCTATGGATGAGGGGAGTGCGAGATTATCAACAGACAAGCCTCCTTATTTGTTGATAACCCATGAAAAAGAAGAACCGTTAAATTATTCTTTTTTCCCCATTTCAGCAGCTTTGTCGATTAAGCCATTTGCCTTCTCACCCATGCTATCAACGGCTTTGTCTGCCATTTCTTTCATTGCAGGCACTTTATCGGTAAGACCGCTCGCCATTTCCTTTGCTTTATCTGCAACGGCTGCTGTTGCCTCTTTTGCTTTATCAGCGACTGCTCCACCTGCCGATGCTGCCATTTCTTTGGCTTTATCTGTTGCTGAACCTGCAAGACCTGCTACTGCGCCTGTTGCTTTATCGGTTAATGATGTTTTCGCATCGCTTGTTGCTGCATCTGCTTTGTCAGCTGTTTTGTCGTCGCCTCCACAGGCTGTTAAAACGAGAGCTAAGCTTGAGAGTAAAAGTAACTTTTTCATAAGTAGTTCCTAAATTATAGTGCTATAAAAATACGACGACATCATCGATAAAAAATTTTTATTGACTTTATCGTGTTATTTTTCTATATGGGGATCATTTTATTGATATCTAGGTTAATGGTTAAATTATATACAAACACTACATTAACCGTCCCGCTCTACCCACCCTTTTTCCAGCTCGGTTAATTGCCCAGACTTCACAGCAAACGCTTTGTGGCACGATACTATTCACTTTTTTTAATGCCAAGTGACAAACCGCATCACCCAAGTTAATACTTTTTTCTTGGCAGTGCTTTAATGCCTCAACACTGGTGTTACTGTTTATTATTTGCTGTTGTAAGTGATCATCAGCGCCCTCTTTTTTAGCCAACTTCGCTAAAAATGCTAAATTAATGGATGATTTACGACTATGTAAATCAAGGTGTCCTGCGGCTAATTTGCTTATTTTCCCAAAGCCACCGACAACAGAGAGCTGTGCTATCGGCACTTTTTTTAGATGCTTTAATACCGCGCCCACAAAGTCCCCCATTTCAATTAATGCCATTTCGGGAAGATCATATTTTGTGAGGATCATGGCTTCACTGCTTGAGCCAGTACAGACAGCAATATGCTGAATATTATTCGCCTTAGCAACATCAATGCCTTGGTGGATAGAGGCGATATAAGCAGAACATGAAAAGGGTCTTACAATACCTGTCGTGCCTAAAATAGATAAACCTCCGATAATACCTAAACGGGAGTTCATGGTTTTTAACGCTAATTTTTCGCCATTTTCAACGCTAATAGTGACAGAGAAACCACCCTTATAAGCTTGCTCTCTCGCCAGTTGCTCCAGGTGTTGTTTTATCATTAAGCGCGGAATAGGATTAATGGCAGGTTCATTGGGTAGAATTGATAAACCTTCGCGCGTGACGATACCAACCCCTTCACCCGCATGAAACTGAATGGTTTTTTCAGGAATTAATCCAATGGTAGCAATAATCAAGGCTTGATGCGTCACATCGGGGTCATCACCCGCATCTTTGATCGTGCTTGCCATTGCACCTTGAGCGGTCAGTTTGCACTCTTCCAGTAAGAACTCGACATTTTGACCTTTTGGTAATGTTATCGAGCAATGCCTTATGGAGGGAAGATCAAATAATAAACGTGCTGCCGCTAAACTGGTGACCGTTGCGCAAGCGCCTGTGGTGTATCCATGACGCAGTGGGGTTTTGGTTTCAGGTGTTTCCTCACGCATACAAAGCCATTACTTAAATAGCCAGCGCATTGAGGTGTTTACAAAAAAGTAGACGATATAGCTCGCAAGGAGATAAAAAAGACTTAACATTTGCGTTAAACCACTCATATCATCATTCCCATCGCGAAAAAACAGCACCAACAAGAGGGTTACGGCAGTATTTAAAACAGCTAATAACAAACCTGCGTAATACCATTTAATTTGCCAGTTAAACCTAAGTTTAGCGAGAGAGAACAGGCTACCTGTAACACTCATAACAAACGCATTACCAATAAACATTGCCCCTAAACCTAACGCCATTCCCATGAATATTGCGTAGATAAACGACATCGACACCCAAAGAACGTTAATCGTTAATTGTCTCATATTTTATAGGCCTAAATTATAAACAAATAGCACCATTAAAAATCATTCTCTTCAACCTCTAAGGCGGCCACACCGACTAGCTTTCCGATGCCTGCATCATAACCTGTCCAGCTTTTATACTGAGTCGTTGCCTCTATTACTTTCGGCTTAATTTCATAGACTTCTAAATCATCATCCATTGCTTTTTTTGTGGTGTTATAAATAAGCGAAAGAAAGTTTTTAAAATCTTTTAATACTTCTTTTCCCCCGCTAGGACCATGACCTGGAATAACGACTTCAATCGGTAATTTAAGTGCATAATCCATGACTTTCATATTGCCAACAAAGCTACCGTCATCCATGCGTGTTGTTCTGTCACGAAAGGCATTATCGCCTGTTACTAACACCTTATCTTCAACAATTTCGAACATTGCATCAGTATCTGTATGGGCTTTTATATTCGCTAAGTGAGCCTTTATGGTGATGTTATCAATTTTTATTTCTTGTTGATCTTTTAAAACCTCGGTAGGAATGACCGCAACAGTATCTTTCGTTATCCCTTTGGTACGATCCATCATCATATCAATCCAAACTTTTGCCTCGCCATTTTTTGCCTCCTTAATCATCAAAGGATGCGCATAGATTTTCACATCTTTATTTTCTTCAACAAATGCTTGATTAGCTAACCAATGATCGCCATGTATGTGGCTATTAAATACGTGCGTAATCGGGTTTTTAGTGTGCTTGCGAATACGTTTTATTAATGCTTTTCCGACGAGCAAACTTGAACCAGGATCAAGCACAATGACGCTTTTATTGGTAATAACAAAGGCGGGGTTATTCATAAAGCCTTTATTTTCGACATTGGGGGTCTCACGTGGGCCAGGTATAAACCATGTATGCTCTGCCACTTTTTTTGTTTCATAACCCGTTAAAATATCCGTCTCATCTTTTGCCGTTGCGCATGAGATAAAAAGTAAACTGCAAAAAATACCTAACAAAGCACGCCGATATTGTCTAAACATAATGAATTCCCGTATGATTAAATGTCTTGAATTGACACTATCATAAAATCATGCAAAAAAACCAACAACAAGAAAATATCTGGGAGTCTCGCTACCAAGCCAATACGACAGGCTGGGATAGAGGCAAAACCAGTGGTAATTTATTAGACTGGCTTGAAGAAGGTGATTTAAAACCCTGCCGTATTTTAGTACCAGGTTGTGGCAATGGCTATGAAGTGCTAACGCTGGCAGAGAAAGGTTTTGATGTAACAGCCGTTGATATTGCACCTAGCCCTATTGCCAATTTACAAAAAGCACTGGACGACAATCAACTCAGTGCTGAACTGGTCGAAAGTGATTTCTTTTCGCTTGATTACAGTAGCAACGGTTTTGATGCTATTTATGAACAAACGTGTTTATGCGCATTACCCCCAAGTGAATGGATTAATTTTGAGCAATGGCTGTATCAATCCTTAAAAACGGGGGGCAAGCTTTACTCACAGTTTATGCAAACACATCAAGAGGGTGGACCGCCTTATCATTGTGATATGACAGAAATGAAACAGCTTTTTAGTGATAAGCGATGGCACTGGATAAAAGAAGTAGAAGCCCAAAGCATGACATCATTAAATAACAAGGTTGAGATACCCTGTTTGTTGGAAAAGATTTAACGTCAGCGCTTAAGACTGCAAGAAAAAACATCTTGAATTATTTTCAGGTAAACTATGCTAATCTTTAAGGCTACTATATTCAAAAATATATAGAAACATTACCCCCATATATTTTGTCTATACAAACAGTGATTTTTATAGCCTTTTCTCGGAACTAGTTGGCAACTCAACTATTGTTATACTTCCCAATTTTTATTTAGAGATTTGCTCCCTTTATGATCGAATTGAAAGATGTCAGCAAGCGTTATCCTACGGGACAAATTGCACTATACAATGTTAATTTGACCATACAACGTGGTGAAATGGCATTTATAACAGGGCATTCTGGCGCAGGAAAAAGTACTTTACTCAAATTAATTGCCTTACTCGAACGCCCTAATCAAGGCAAAGTCATAATTGATGGATTTGACCTGCAACAACTAAAGCGTAGAAAAATACCTGCTTTTCGACGTGGTATTGGGGTTATTTTCCAAGATCATCACCTCCTTTCAGATCGCACTGTGTTTGACAATATCGCCTTGCCCTTAATGATCTCTGGTATGCAGCCACATGATATTAAACGTCGTATACAAGCCGCTTTAGACAAGGTAAACCTACTCGGCAAAGAAAAGGAATTTCCAATGATGCTCTCTGCGGGAGAAAAACAACGCGTCGGTATCGCAAGAGCTGTGGTGAATAAACCGAGTATTATTCTTGCCGATGAACCTACGGGTAATTTAGACCCCGCCTTAGCCCATGATATTATGCATACTTTTAAACAATTTAATGACTTAGGATCAACCGTCATTATTGCCAGCCACGACCAAATGTTAATCGAAAGCATGAAAAAGCGCATTATCGTGTTACAAAAAGTACAGGGGGCTTAGCCAGCATGTCATCCCCCACAGCAACACAGACGCAGACACCTATTTTCAGCCGTATTGGACAACACAATGCCGCTTTCAAACATAGTTTAAAACAGCTCTGGCTAACCCCCTTATCAACATGGATTACCTTAGCAGCGATAGCAATAGCCTTATCATTACCCGCTGGCTTGCATTTATTGCTACAAAATCTGAAGACACTAACGGATGATAAGCGCGAGATACCGACCATCTCTTTATTTATGAAGCAAGATGTAACGGTTCAGCAAGCCCGAGATAGAGCTGAATTGCTTTCTGACTTAAATGAAATTGATAATGTACTACTGGTGACACGCGATGATGCACTAGAGCAATTTAAGCAATTAACTGGTTTTGCAGAAACACTAGAGACACTTAATGAAAACCCTCTACCGCATGTGCTCGTCATTACTCCGCACATGCAATTAGTGGGTGATAACCCTGGCATTGATCTACCCAAGTTAGCGCGTCAATTAGAGCTATATTCCGACGTTGATGTTGTGCAAATGGATATAGAATGGGTGCAACGGCTACTGGCTATTTTACGCATTGCTGACCGTGCTGTATTAGTTATTTCCGCCTTACTTGCGCTGACCGTTTTACTGGTGGTCGGTAATACCATTCGCCTCAATATAGAAAATCGCAAAGAAGAAATTGAGGTGTCACAACTAATAGGCGCAACTAACGCCTATATTCGTCGCCCCTTTCTCTACGGCGGTGTTTGGTATGGTTTATTTGGCGGCATTCTCAGCCTAGTCATCGTCCATCTATCCTTATTGTTTCTTGTTGGTCCTGTCAATCAACTGGCTCGCCTCTATGGTAGTAACTTTACGATTACTGGTCTCGATGTGAAAACGACGCTCTTTATTCTTCTCTTTAGTAGCATACTGGGACTCTTGGGCGCACAATTAGCTGTGGGCAAGCACTTACGCCAAAATACGCTCACTTAACGATACAATCCTAAATAATGTCGATAAAACAACTTCCCTCTCACCTTATCAACCAGATTGCCGCTGGAGAAGTGGTCGAACGTCCTGCATCGGTTGTTAAAGAGCTACTAGAAAATGCGCTTGATGCGGGGGCAACCCAGATTGATTTAGAGATAGAGCAAGGCGGTAGTAAACGCATTCGTATTCGTGATAACGGCTGTGGTATCCCCAAAGAAGAAATGTCGCTCGCCCTTAGCCGACATGCAACCAGCAAAATCGCCTCTCTGGATGATTTAGAACATATACGCTCTCTCGGGTTTCGTGGCGAAGCCCTCCCTAGCATCGCCTCTGTCTCACGTCTGACAATCAGCTCCCAAAGTAAAGATTCACCAGAAAGCTGGAAGCTATCAGGCAATAATAGCGATAGTTTTGAGGAGCCTGAACCAACATCACACCCTCAAGGTACAACCATTGATGTGCGTGATTTATTTTTTAATGTACCTGCACGCCGCAAATTTCTAAAAACCGAGAAAACTGAATTTCGTCACTTAGAAGATGTGGTCAAAAAAATTGCCCTGAGTCGCTTTCAAACAGCCATCAGCTTAAAACATGGCTCAAAGACCGTACTACACCTTCAATCAGCGAATGACCGCAGCTCTTCAGAGCGCCGTGTAGCAGAAATTTTTGGACCTGCTTTTATGGAGCAGTCACTCTATATTGAATACGAAGCAGCGGGGTTAAAACTATGGGGCTGGGTTGGCTTACCCACCTTCTCTCGCTCTCAAGCCGATTTGCAATATTTTTATGTGAACGAACGCATTATCCGCGACCGTATTGTCACCCATGCGGTACGTCAAGCGTATCAAGATGTGCTTTATCATGGGCGACACCCTGCTTATTTACTGTTCTTGGAACTTGATCCTGACAAGGTTGATGTCAATGCTCACCCGACTAAGCACGAGGTACGCTTTAGAGAAGCTCGGTTAGTGCATGATTTTCTCTACCGCACTTTACACAAAGCCCTCGCCGATATACGTCCGAGTGACAATATCAATACGGATACCGACCAAAATGGCACAGATATTCCTAATACCCCTGCAACATCGAGCGAACAACAAAATGCTTATCCATTTCACAATACACAGAGCAATCTAAACATTCCTGTTAAAGAACAAATGGCGGCTTATCAGCAGTTGCATCAAGCAGCACCTAAACAAAATAACCCTTTTATTGGCAGCATTCCTTCTGACACTGGTTTTTCACCCAATTCATTAGCCGTACAAACAGAGCAAAATGCCGAAGATACAGGCGCAATTCCTCCACTTGGATTTGCTTTAGCGCAAATACACCGAATTTTTATTTTAGCCGAAAATGCTCAAGGCTTAATTGTGGTGGATATGCACGCCGCACATGAGCGCATCACTTATGAATATCTAAAGAAAAGCATGGCGGATGATAATATTCGCTCTCAACCACTGCTTGTGCCCAACTCATTAGCCGTCAGTAAAAAAGAGGCGGATTGCGCGATGGAGCATAATAATATTTTTACCCAGCTTGGCTTCTCTATCGATAGACTAGCCCCTGAAAAGCTAGTGATACGCGCCGTACCGTCTTTATTAAAAAGCTCAGACACTGCCAATTTAGTCAGGGATGTGCTTTCAGACTTAATACAACACGGCAATAGTGAGCGTATTCAGCAAGCCATGAACGAAATACTCTCCACGATGGCTTGTCATAGCTCAGTACGTGCTAATCACAGGCTCAGTGTGCCAGAAATGAATGCGCTACTACGTGACATGGAACGCACCGAACGTAGCGGACAATGCAATCATGGACGACCTACGTGGACACAGCTCACCATTGATCAATTAGACAAACTTTTTATGCGTGGACAATAATAATGCCCAACTCTCAGTCTAAAGCCACATTACCACCCGCTATTTTTATCATGGGACCAACCGCGTCAGGAAAAACAGACCTAGCGGTTAAACTGATAGAGCATTTTCCTATTGAAATCATCAGTGTTGACTCTGCGCTTATCTATAAAGAAATGAGTATTGGTACAGCCAAACCTGATAAAGAGACATTAGAAAAAGCGCCTCATCGTTTAATTGACTTCCTTGACCCTTCACAATCCTACTCTGCCGCAGATTTTCGTCACGATGCGTTACGCGAAATGGAGCAAATTACCGCTAATGGCAATATTCCTGTTTTAGTTGGCGGTACGATGCTTTATTACCGCGCCTTAGAGAACGACCTTGCAAAACTTCCCTCGGCTAACCCTGATATTAGAGAAAAGATAGATAAACAAGCCGCAGAAGAAGGCTGGAGTGCATTACATCAACGCTTAGAACAGGTTGACCCTGATTCTGCTGCACGAATTCACCCAAATGACTCGCAAAGAATTCAACGCGCACTTGAAGTTTATGACATAACAGGAAAATCTTTAAGCTCATTGCACAAAGCAGCAAAGCATGATGCCCTCCCCTATCGCCTATTAAAAATAGCCCTAGTACCTGAGAATAGAGAATGGCTTCGTGAGCGCGCCGCAATGCGGTTTGAGCAAATGATTGAAGAAGGATTTTTAGAAGAAGTGCAACATCTATATGATAGAAGGGACTTAAATACAGACCACCCTTCTATTCGTTGCGTAGGTTATCGACAAGCTTGGGAGTATTTAAACGGGAATATAGACTTCAACGAGATGAAAAATCGTGCTATTGTGGCAACGCGTCAATTGGCAAAGCGTCAGATGACATGGTTGCGATCTGAGACGAAAGTTTCACGCTATGATGCTCAGTATTACAACCTCTCGTCAGTTATCGGGGAAATTACGCATTTTTTAAGATGAAAACGCAGTATAACCGACAGAATGGGCTTCCTAAAGTTTCATCAAACCTGATAAGATTCTTTTGTCTGCAAGGAAAGCGACCGAACAAATAGTAAACATAATATATCTTACTTATTCATCCCCCGTGTAATAGGTGCACAATTGATTTATTTTTACTGGCCGTTCGAAATATAAAATTCTAATAACCACAAACTAAAAAACATTGGAGAAAAAAATGTCATCTAAAGGGCACATGCTACAAGAACCCTTCCTAAACGCACTGAGAAAAGAGCGCATCCCCGTTGCTATCTATCTCGTTAACGGTATCAAACTACAAGGCACAGTTGAATCATTCGACCAGTTCGTCGTTTTACTTGGAAACACGGTTAGTCAATTAGTCTATAAACACGCTATTTCTACCATTGTTCCTGCTAGACCGATAAAATTATCGTTTGAGGACGAAGAGTAAATTACGCTCTATTAGCATACAGACCAGAACTTTGGACTGTGTGCTATAACACTTCCCCTACTTGGATTTTCTGATTGGAACTATTTGACTTATCCAGCCAAGCTGATGCTCGTATTGAGAACGCCGTATTGGTTCAACTCAACATTGGCGGCAAAAGAAATACTCAAGACGCTGATGAATTCATCGAGCTTGTCCGCTCTGCAGGTGCAGAAACCACCTCTCTTATCCAAGGCACACGCCATACTCCTAGCGCTAAATTCTTTGCGGGAAAAGGTAAAGCCGAAGAAATCAAGCAAGCTGTTATCGCACATGATGCTGATGTCATCATCTTCAACCACTCTCTTACCCCCGCTCAAGAACGCAATTTAGAACAACTTTGTGAATGTCGCGTACTCGATCGAACCAGCCTAATTTTAGACATATTCGCACAACGCGCACGCTCCCATGAGGGAAAGCTACAAGTAGAACTAGCGCAACTTAAACATATGTCTACACGCCTCATACGTGGCTGGACTCACCTTGAGCGCCAAAAAGGGGGTATTGGTATGCGTGGACCTGGAGAAACTCAGCTAGAGACTGACCGTCGCTTATTAAACATCCGCATTAAACAAATCAAAAAACGTTTAGAGAAAGTTGGCAATCAGCGGGAGCAAGGTCGTCAATCACGCCAAAAAGCAGAAATTCCAACAGTCTCTTTAGTTGGCTATACCAATGCTGGCAAATCAACCCTATTTAATCGTATGACTGAAGCAGAGGTGTATGTTGCCGATCAACTCTTTGCAACATTAGACCCTACATTACGCCGTGTGGAGCTTAGCAATCAACAATCAATTATCTTAGTTGATACGGTCGGTTTTATCCGCGACCTTCCCCATGATCTTGTTGTCGCTTTCAAAGCAACCTTACAAGAAACCGCTGAAGCCGACCTTATTTTACACGTTATCGATAGCAACGATGATCAACGAGATATGTATCGCCAACAAGTTAACGATGTCATTAACATGCTTGGCGCAAAAGATGTTCCACAAATTGAAGTCATGAATAAAATCGACCTTTCCGAGCACACCATGCGAATAGAGGCTGCTCACGCAGGTACACCCTCTCGCGCTTGGCTTTCGGCTCAGACAGGAAATGGGGTAACTGAGTTACTCGACTTGCTAGGTAAAACATTTGCGGACAACATCTTTTCAGGTATGCTAACTTTACACCCAAGCAACTCACGCTTACGCGCAAAACTTTACGCAAGCGAAGCCATATTAAATGAGTCAATTTCTAAAACGGGAGAGTATTTACTTGAGGTGAAGATTCATCAACGACATTTAGATAAACTGCTACGTGATGAAAGCATTGAGTTAGAACACATTACAAAAGAATCCGAGTAACTAAATCAACATTATTATGATGCTACACATTTATTTTCCCGACACTCAGGTGTTGGCGGTATGAGCATACTACAATTAGACACGCTACCACTGCGTATATTATTTTCTTTTACTAACTGATTATATTGCCCTACCGCACGCGATAGCTTCACTACATCAGTATGTTTTAAGGAATAGATCAAATAACTCGTAGGCCCTCCACACGCTTTAGCGCCATAAGCAATAGATTGACATTGCTTCCTTTCATTACAACTTTTATCATTAACAAGATCCGCTATATTCTTTTGTAAATCTGCAATTGTTGGCTTAACAACTGGCTTAGACGAACTAGCACTACAAGCAATAATAACTTGCCATAAAAACAATATACTGATGACATATAAGCTTGACTTCATTTTAAAACATCCTCTATTTCATTGTTACCATTCACTCTTTATGTGAAAATGCTTACATTTTCAATGAGCAAGGATCACACAATGACTTCAACATGGAATAAGGTATTAATATTTTGCATACCCTTCCTTCTTCTTAGTGGCTGCGGTGGTAGCGATGATAAGCAAGGACAAACGACTAATACGGCAATAAAAGCTCCATCTGATGCTATTTTTCTATCGACTGATAGCGTTGGAAAAATTACTGCAAGCACACCTTTTAATATCCATCACATCACAGAAGCTTTCAACGGTCTAAATGTTTCACAGCAAACTAGCTTTCAAGAAGGCGAGGCATATCCTGTCATACGAGTTGCAAAGGGAGCAAAGACACTCTTAACAATCAACCCTACCACAGACCAAAAATCAATTTACTCCATCGTTATTGAAGATAATTTAATTCACAACCATCTAGGTCATCGACTAAGCACTAAATTTAGTAGTATTTACAGCTATGATCATGTTGAAAAATGCTTAGCAGGGCAGGAAGAGCTATCAGGAAAAACGATTTGCTATGCGCCTAAAATGCGTAATATTCTTTATATTTTTACAGGACGATGGGACGGTCCTGACGGAGAAATACCACCCGAAGATATATTAGCAACTTGGACCCTCGATTCCATCATTTGGAAGCCTCAATCGTAAGCAGTTAAGCTTCTAAAAAGAATTTTTTGTAGACCCGCAAGAAAAGTTGAGCTAGGAATCGCCTGAAAAGCTTTAAATATCAGGCGAATTAGCAATAAAAGCTTATTT
>CAZQTJ010000022.1:0-5885 GCA_964596035.1 uncultured Cocleimonas sp.
TGAAATAAAAATTCTGCGTTATAAGATCGGGAACTTATTTCGTGCTCATTCCTAACTCTCTGAATGTGTAGAAGGGCGGGGATTAATTAGCGTAATATCATTGTTAAATCTTGTGCATGTTCAGCCGCTTTACGTCCTAGGTCGGTTAAGTAACCTCCATCAGCTTGTGAGATTAAGCCTTTTGTGTGCAAGCGTCCAGCAGCTGAAATAGTCTCTGCGTTTGCATCGTTATGAATTTTGATACCATCTTGTTCGTTTTTTAAGTTGAACTGCAAAAGTAGGTTGAGTTCGTCCGTTAGTTCCGTGTTGAAAGACATAATATTCCTTGTTAATTTGGATTATAGAATTTGTTTTGGAGTGATTTTAATCCGCTAATGATTTTATCATCTTAGGCACAAAAAAGGGGATGCAATTAGCATCCCCTTTTTATTATCTAATCTCTAAGGTTTAAGAGATTTTTTGATCTAGCTCGCCAGATAAATATCTTTGTGACATTTCGTCAAGAGAGTAGATTTTTCCTATCTTGCTTGCGTTGCCAGCAGAGTTAAATGCTTCGTAACGTGCTTTACAAATATCTTTCATCGCATTAGTAGATTCTTTTAAGAACTTGCGAGGGTCGAAGTTTGAAGGGTTCTCTTTAAGGTGCTTACGAACAGAACCTGTAGAAGCCATACGTAGGTCGGTATCGATATTAACTTTAGTCACACCACTCTTAAGACCTTCAACGATTTCCTCAACAGGTACACCATAAGTTTGACCCATATCACCACCGTAGTTGTTGATGATGGCTAGCCATTCCTGTGGTACTGAAGAAGAACCATGCATGACAAGGTGAGTATTCGGAAGACGTGCATGAATCTCTGCGATACGGTCAATACGTAGTATTTCGCCTGTTGGCTCTTTGGTAAATTTGTAAGCACCGTGTGATGTTCCGATTGCAATGGCAAGCGCATCAACATTGGTTGCTTTAACAAAGTCAGCTGCTTCTTCTACAGAAGTTAGCAACATATCCATGTCTAGTTTTCCTTCTGCTCCGTGTCCATCTTCTTCGCCCATTTCGCCAGTTTCTAGCGAGCCAAGACAACCTAGCTCGCCTTCAACCGATACACCACCAGCGTGAGCCATTTTTACAACTTCAGCGGTAACGCTCGTGTTGTACTCGAAAGATGCAGGTGTTTTGCAATCTGCTTCTAAAGAACCGTCCATCATCACTGAGGTGAAACCAGACTGGATAGAGCGTAAGCAGACTGCTGGCTCTGAACCGTGATCCTGATGCATTACAACAGGAATATGTGGGTACATTTCGGTCGCGGCGATGATGAGGTGACGTAGGAAAGGCTCGCCCGCATAACCACGCGCGCCAGCAGAACCCTGCATAATAACAGGTGAATCCACTTCATCAGCTGCTTGCATGATAGCGTGAACCTGCTCCATATTGTTTACATTGAAAGCTGGTAAGCCATAACTGTTTTCTGCTGCATGATCCAGCAGTTGACGCATTGAAATTAGAGCCATGAGGTTCTCCTAAAAATATTAAAAAATAAAATACGATTTTAGATAATTTTCATAAGGTGTAAAAATCATCCAAAAATGTTTGTTTATACTACAGTGAAGCGCGTGAAATATTAAAAGCTTCTAGTGTCTATATGGTTTTAACAAGCTTGATTATCACAAAGTCTAATCTGTCTCGTTAGGTTTAGTTTGCGGCTCATCAAGGTGATCTCCCACTTTAATGATTTTTAGCATATTAGAGCCACCATCAATACCGACTAAATCACCTTTAGTTACAATCACTAAGTCACCGTCTTTTACTTGTCCACGGTCTAGCATTTGCTCAATCACAATACGGTTAGCTGCTTTGGGACTTTTTAAAGGCTCATCAACAAAAATAGGGTAAACACCACGATAAATACTAACTCGACGACAGGTTGATTTGTGTGTTGTGAGTGCGTAAATTGGTTTTCCTGAGCTAATGCGCGACATCCAACGAGCCGTCGCTCCTGACTCGGTGAGTGAGGCAACCGCTTTGATGTTCATTTGGTTGGCAAGGTACATTGAGGCCATTGCAATGGCTTCATCGGTGCGTTCAAAACATTCTCCTACACGGTGGGTAGACTGCAATACTGCGGTGTTATGTTCGGCCTCGATACAGATATTCCCCATTGCTTCGATAACAAGTGCGGGGTTGTGTCCTGTTGCCGTTTCGCCTGACAGCATGACGGCATCGGTGCCATCCATAACGGCATTGGCAACATCAAATACTTCGGCACGTGTTGGGATGTTGTTGCTTATCATGCTTTCCATCATCTGGGTAGCGGTGATAACGGCTCTATCAAGTTCTCTAGAGCGTTTAATAAGCATTTTTTGGACTTCGGGAAGATTGGCATCACCAATTTCTACGCCTAAATCACCGCGCGCCACCATGATAACGTCAGATGCTTTAATCAAATCATCTAGTACAGGTTGAATGATGGATTCTGCGCGTTCTACTTTGGCAACAATGGCGGCTTTGCCACCCGCTTCTTCCATTAATTTTCTGGCTAAACGTAAATCATCGCCATTACGCGGGAAGGAGACCGCTAAAAAATCAACGCCAATATCAGCAGCCGTTTGAATATCTGCGATGTCTTTTTCGGTTAAGGCATCGGCGGATAAGCCACCGCCACGACGGTTGATTCCTTTATTGTCGGACAACTCCCAAGAGTTGAGCGCCACTGTGTGTATCTTTTCGCCATCAATACACATTACTTTCAAGACTAAACGACCATCGTCAAGCCATAGCTCGTCGTCTACATTGACGTCTTTCGGTAATCTTTTATAAGTTAAACCAACCTGATGTTGGTCGCCAGCATTTGGATCTAATGCGGCATTTAGAATGAATGTATCGCCTGTTTTAAGCTCTATCTTACCGTCTTTAAAGCGATCTATTCTAATTTTTGGTCCTTGTAAATCACCGAGAATTGCAACAGATCTATTTGCTTTTTCTGATGCTTTGCGAACCATTTCTGCTCGCTCTCTATGTTCTTCTGGGGAACCATGTGAAAAATTTAGCCGAACTACATTGACACCTGCTTCGACAATCGCGTCGATGGATTCCTGCGTGCTGCTTGCAGGGCCAAGTGTCGCTACTATTTTGGTTCTTCTCATAGGAAGACTTTGTCCTTTTATTGTTATGGGGAAGGGTATTCTTAGGAGTTTGTCTGATAATATCAACCGTAGTAGGTTTACTGTTTTCAGGCAAGCTCCTCAGTGAGTATCCTTCCCAGATAAAACCGTAGAGTATAGTTCAGAATGGCTACAGTTTTATGACTAAAGATTGCTTTATCCTTTAGCGCGTTCTTCTAGCATGGCAACAACGGGAAGTTTTTTGCCTTCTAAGAACTCAAGGAATGAGCCACCACCTGTGGAGATATACGATACTTTATCTGCAATATCGTATTTATCAACAGCGGCTAAAGTATCACCGCCACCCGCAACAGAAAATGCGTTTGATTCTGCAATTGCTAATGAAATTTCTTTTGTACCCTCTCCGAATTGGTCAAATTCAAACACGCCAACAGGACCATTCCAAACGATGGTTCCCGCATTTTTGATGACTTCACATAGCTCTGCAACTGACTTAGGACCAATATCAAAAATCATGTCATCGTCTGCAACGTCGGCGACATCCATTGTGCTTGCTTCTGCAGTTTCAGAGAATTCTTTACCACAAACAACATCAACAGGAACAGGAATATCACCACCATTTGCTTGAGCGGCTGCTTTTAATTCTTTTGCCGTTGCCACTAAATCTTCTTCATAAAGTGATTTACCGACATTGTGACCGTCTGCTGCAATGAAAGTATTGGCAATACCACCACCAACAATTAACTGGTCAACGACAGTTGAAAGAGACTCAAGAACAGTTAGCTTTGTAGAAACTTTAGAACCACCCACTAGCGCAACGAATGGGCGTGCTGGATTATCCATTGCTTTACCGAGTGCTTCTAGTTCGCCTGCAAGTAGTGGACCTGCTGCTGCGGTAGGAGCGAATTGACCTGCGCCATGTGTAGAAGCTTGTGCGCGGTGAGCTGTGCCGAACGCGTCCATTACATAGACATCGCAAAGTGCGGCATATTGCTTTGAAAGTGCTTCGTCATTGGCCTTCTCGCCTGTGTTGAAACGCACATTCTCTAGTAAAACCACATCGCCATTTTCTAGCGCGGGCGTGTTATCAAGGTAGTCAGTCACTAAAGCAACGTCTTTATCTAATAAGCCACCTAAGTGAGCTGCAACAGGAGCTAAAGAGAATTGCTCTTCAGGAGTGCCTTCGGTAGGACGACCTAAGTGAGACATAATCATCACTTGTGCGCCAGCCGCAACTAGCGTTTCAATAGAAGGCATTGAAGCACGAATACGTTTGTCAGAGGTGACTTTGCCGTCTTTTATCGGCACATTAAGGTCTTGGCGAATAAGAACACGCTTACCAGCAAGGTCGAGATCGGTCATCTTAATTACAGACATGGTGAAACCCCTTTTTATAATGAAAATAATTTAAGTCAGTATTGTGATGTGTGACGACAACACTCAATTAAACAATTTAAAATAGATGAAAAATGGGTAGCCCGTATGGCGTTTACAGAATAAAGGGAGCGATTGACTCTGCTCCCGTGTTTCGCAAATGCGATACGGACTACAGGGTTTAATTAAGCAGAAACGTGCTCAACTAAACGCAGCATGTTACAAGTGTAACCGTACTCGTTGTCATACCATGAAACCACTTTAACGAAGGTAGGATCAAGTGAGATACCCGCGCCTGCGTCAAAGATTGAAGAGAAGCCAATGCCACGGAAGTCAGAAGAAACAACTTTTTCATCTGTATAAGAAAGTGTTTTGCTGATGTCTCCAGACTCAGAAGCTGTCTTCATTTCAGCACAAATTTCTTCGTATGATGCTTCTTTTTCTAGCTCAATCGTTAGGTCAACCACGGAAACGTCAACAGAAGGAATACGGAAAGCCATGCCTGTTAGTTTGCCATTTAGCTCAGGAAGTACAACACCTACCGCTTTAGCCGCACCTGTCGAAGATGGGATGATGTTCTCAAATACAGAACGACCACCGCGCCAGTCTTTCATAGAAGGACCATCAACTGTCTTTTGTGTTGCAGTAGAAGCATGAACTGTTGTCATAAGACCACGCTTGATGCCCCACTTGTCATTAATGACTTTAGCCATTGGCGCCAAGCAGTTAGTGGTACAAGATGCAGCAGAAACAATGGCTTGTCCGTCATATTCGTTGTGGTTAACACCATAAACGAACATAGGGCCGCCGTCTTTAGAAGGAGCAGACTGAACGACTTTCTTCGCGCCAGCGTCGATGTGTGCTTGGCAGCTTTCTTGAGTTAAGAAGAAACCTGTGCAATCGATGACTAAATCAGCGCCTACTTCGTCCCACTTAAGATCAGCAGGGTTACGCTCAGCTGTCAAACGAATCTTTTGCTCACCGTCGATAACAAAATTATCACCGTCTACGTCAACAGTACCTGCGAAACGACCTTGAGCCGTGTCATACTTAAGCATGTAAGCAAGATAATCATTATCAAGAAGATCGTTGATGCCAACAACTTCTAGGTTAGGGAATTCTGAGTGGATAGCTCTAAAAGCCATGCGTCCGATACGACCAAATCCGTTAATACCGACTTTAACTGTCATGATTTTCTCCTGAAAATTGATAAAAAATATGTGTAAAATTAACCCTTAACTTGAGTCTGTGAGCACACAGCTTCAAGCTTATATTCAATAAATAAAATAATGGATAGCCCCAATAAGGAAGGTTTCAGGTTGTTTAAACAACGTCTTCCCGAACTCACCGCATATCTATTTGTGTGAGTCTCATTATATTTATTT
>CAZQTJ010000022.1:5985-12361 GCA_964596035.1 uncultured Cocleimonas sp.
CTCAAAAATTGAGAGGCTTTTTTGGATTATGCTACTTCATTAATTGCTTTGCTAACGGCATCCGTTGTAATACCAAAATACTCAAACAACTCAGGTGCAGGTGCAGACTCGCCGAAGGTCGTCATGCCAATAACCTTGCCGTTCATGCCAACGTATTTCCACCAGCCATCCATAATCGCTGCTTCAACTGCAACGCGCGCAGTAACAGAAGCAGGTAATACAGACTCTTTATAAGCATCATCTTGTTTCTCAAAGACTTCAACGGAAGGCATTGAAACAACGCGTACTTTTTTGTCTGACGCTTCAGCCGCTTCCATTGCGAGATGTACTTCAGAACCCGTTGCTATAACGATAACGTCTGGCGTTCCGTCGGTATCTTTAAGGATGTAACCACCTTTAGCGATGTTAGCAATGGTTGCATCATCACGCTTCTGGAAAGGTAGATTTTGACGAGAGAAGATTAAAGTAGAAGGACGCTTATCATTTTCAATAGCATCTTTCCATGCCACAACTGTTTCAACCGTATCACAAGGTCTCCAAACCGCCATGTTAGGAATCATGCGTAGTGTAGGGATTTGCTCAACACATTGATGTGTTGGACCATCTTCGCCTAAACCGATTGAGTCATGCGTATAAACGAAGATAGTGCGAATCTTCATTAATGCCGCCATGCGCAGTGAGTTACGTGCGTACTCAGAGAACATGAGGAAGGTTGCACCGTAAGGCATTAGACCGCCGTGCAATGTTACACCGTTCATGATTGCTGACATACCAAACTCACGGACACCGTAAGAAATGTAGTTGCCTGCAAAGTTCATTGCCGCCGAGCCGTGATCGTCATTGATACGAACAGACTTGTCGTTGAATGTATTGTTTGATGGAGAAAGGTCAGCAGAACCGCCTAGGAATTCAGGAAGCAATGGAGCAAAGCCGTTGAGTGCGCCTTTTGATGCAACACGCGTTGCGGGAGACTCTTCCGCTGCATTCGCTGCGGCGATAACTTTCTGTGCTTCTTCCTCGAAGTTAGCAGGTAAATCACCTGCCATACGACGTGTGAATTCCGCTGCTTTTTCTGGGAAAGCCGCTGCATAGGCTGCGAACTTCTCGTCCCATGCTGCTTCTGCTGCTTTACCTGCTTCTTTCGCATCCCAAGCCGCATAAATATCATCAGGGATTTCAAATGGAGCGTGATCCCAACCCATGTTTTTACGTGCGTCAGCAAGGGCAGCTTCGCCTAATGCTTCACCGTGGATATTATGTCCGCCTTCTTTCTTCTCACCAGCCGTTCCGATGCCTTTACCTATGATTGTCTTACAACAAATAAGTGAAGGTTTATCCGATGCGATTGCGGCTTCTGTCGCTTTTTTGATTGCCTCAGCATCATGTCCGTCGATAGATTGTACATGCCAGTTAGACGCTTCAAAACGCTTTGGCGTATCATCTGCAAACCAACCATCCACATTGCCGTCGATAGAGATATTATTATCATCGTAGAAACAAATAAGCTTGCTAAGACCGAAAGAACCCGCAAGAGAGATAGCCTCTTGAGAGATACCTTCCATCAAACAACCATCGCCTAAGAACACATAGGTGTTGTGGTCAACAATTTCGTGTCCGTCTTCATTGAACTGTGCTGCCATTACTTTTTCAGCCAGTGCAAAACCAACCGCATTAGTAATACCTTGACCGAGTGGGCCAGTAGTCGTTTCGATTCCTGGCGCATAACCATATTCAGGATGACCTGGCGTTTTAGAATGCAGTTTACGGAAAGCTTTAAGATCATCAATGGATAGATCATAACCAGTCAAGTGCAATACTGAGTAAGGAAGCATTGAACCATGACCATTCGACATAATGAAACGGTCGCGGTCAGCCCAGTTAGGGTTCGTTGGATTGTGCTTCATGAAATCGTTGTAAAGAACTTCAGCGATATCCGCCATTCCCATTGGTGCGCCAGGATGACCTGAATTAGGAATTTGAACGGCGTCCATAGTAAGGGCGCGAATAGCGTTAGCTAGTTGGCTACGATCTGACATTTGAGAAATCTCCTTCAAAGAGGTTGTTGTATTCAATTATATGATTTATAACCGTCGCAACATATTATTTACGGAAGTCATAATAATTTTATTTGGTGATAATTTAACGCTATCTAATATCGTAGGTAACAGCGTCAGTAGGTGGCAAAGCATCATTAAAATGAGACTCATGGGGGGGGCTGGTTGTTGTCGATAAAACCCTCAATCCTTGGGAGTTACTACCTATATCATCTTCTCTGATTGGCTCTGGGTTAATGTGATTTGTATTGTAATAACCACAGAAAAACAATCCATTGCTTGAAATGTATATCAATTATCTACCTCGTAGTTGATATTAAGGAATGGGAGTATCGAGAGAAACAAGCCCCGCATTGTCTATTAGTCTTTTGAAATATTCAACATCCATTTCGGGATATGTTGTTTAATTGTTGCTCTATGGCGGGGTGTATAATTCAGACATAAAAAAGCCTCACCTATGAGTGATGGGGCTTGAATTTAGCAGGCGTTTCCTTTGAAATTTCAGATTCTATTTTTTAATAATAGCATCATCTGTAATAACAACTGCGGTACCGTTGCTGGCTTGGAATTTAACCAGTTGTGAATGCATTTCTGTGTACACATTAAGGTAAGTCGTTCCTGCGGGTGCGCCACGAGTAGGATCAAGAATTGTACTGTGATGACCTTGTGTAAATCGCACAATTTTAGGCGCGCCAATAGAAACCGCATTGACAGGATCAGCGGCGGTAGTCGCACCAATTAAACTAGCAAGAATCTCAGTGCTTGAATTTGGTACGGTCTGGTCGGTTTTATGTTCTGCACCATTGCCAACGACTTCGATCATATGGATAGGGTGAATATCTGCGGCATCCATCGCGTAGTTAACAGGGTCGGCCGAGTCGAGTATCCACTGTGCGCCCAATAAAAACTTGGTGTAGTTGTCACCTGTCACACCTAATGCGGCTAAACCACCTTTAATCACAGGGCCATAAACAGCAGAGTCTTTTAAGATAGTGCTGATGCTTGCGCCTGTGGTGATTAATGAGCTAGGAAGCGACTTGCTTTCTACCCCAAGATAAGGAACACCAATAATGCCACCCAGTGAATGAGCGACAAAACCAACGCGATTAGCATCAATATCAGGGATATTTTCTAAACTGCGGCGTAATACCAATAAGTTTGCAACACCTTGGCGGATATTGTCGCGCGAGGTTAGCAAGCTATTTAGATTGATAAAGTTATCACCAGAGCCATCAACTATTCCATCAGGTAAAGGCGCGCCAGTAGTATTGTCTAATAAGTCTGCCCCAAATGTTGCCTCGGTATCATTTGGGAAAGGTGTGTTGTCAGCATGAAATGGGTTTAACGTATTAGTGATGCCATGCAACGGCAAGTCAATGGCGATAACGGCAAAGCCAGCTTGAGCCATTGCATCAGCATAGCCGAGCATATCGGTGCGCACGCGCGTAATGCCATGTTGATACATGACGATAGGCCAGCCAGCGGCAGGTTTGGTGTGCCCCGAATTTGCATTCGGAGTGGTCATTATGACAGGCGTAGTGAGGGTGCTGTTGGCAATAGGCTTGGTATTAAATCGCGTTAGCGCACTGCCTCCTACACCTTTCCAAGACCCTGTGCGAGGCGCAGCAGGATTTGCGGTGCTAGGTGCTTCTAAGTAATAGGGTAGATCTAACGTGCCGATAAAAACATCAGCGATACCAGGAAGAATAGACAATATGTCATTAGTCGTTTTACCTGTCGGCGCGATGACAATCTTGCCAGCGGTAGCATTTGACGCTAATGCGTTAAGAACCGCTGTGGTTGATTGGGTGGTAAAAGACCATGTTAAAATAATTTTACTTTTATCAACACCTTGTGATGCGGCGATTGCTTCCATATTGCCAATGAGTTTCCCCAGCGGTGCTAAGGCGGCGTAGTCAGTCCCTGCTAGTGTCGTGCTTTTGGCGATAGAGTAGCTTGCTGGTGCTTGAGCGGGGAGACCATCGGAGCCTTTAATGCCATTATTTAACACCACTAAATAACTGCTGCTTTCTTTCAATGGCTTGAGCGGCACTAATGCTAATGTCTTTAAGTCAGCACCTGTTGGGGTAATCATCATATCTGCTGATGTTAATTCGCCTGTCACACTTAATATTGCACCTTGAGCATTTTTAACGACTTCAAAGACGCGAACGGTGTTGCCAAGAATTAAACTGCTAGGGTCAAGCGCCATGCCAAAATCAGCGGTAATCGGTATAGACGTTGAGAAACCATCTAGCTCGTTGGCGGCAGTAATAATAGGGTTGTCGCCAGTGTCGGGAATATTTAATGTGCCATCGGTAGAGCCTGCGAACAATAAATCATTGGTGGTGGGAATGTTGCCATTAGCAGGGTCAAAAATAGGGCCGTGTGTTGTGCTTGCTTCAGTTTCGTAAGGCTGACTAAAATCATGCTTGGAAGAACCTCCACCACACGCAGTCAAAAGTACGGCGACAGATAAAGAGGTGAAAATAGCGGGAACTGTTGTCAATAATCGCATTAGATGTGTTCTCCTTAAAATTTGTAGTTGATTTGGGCGCTAACGATGTCAACGTTATTGTTGTAGAGACCTTTTACGGAATAACCACTTTCACCAGGATTGTCGATAGCTGTCTCATCCATAAACAAATGCGCATAACCCACATCAACACTTATCTTTTTATTGATTTTGTAGCCAGCTCCAAAAGAAAGCCATGTACGATCAGCACCAGGAATACGCGGTGTTAAATAACGTGCCGAAGGAATGGCTTCTTTATCAAAGGCAACGCCTGTTCTTAGTGTCAATTTATCGTTGTGTTTATAATTTGCGCCTACAGAAACGCGCGTTACATCCTTCCATTTTTCAGGTACTCTGCTGACTTCTTTTCCTGTGCCTTTTTCTTTTACTAACAGCTCATTAAATGAACTCCAGCCTGTCCACGTGGCATCACCTAATAACTCCAAACGGCTATTAAGCTTATGGGCTAAGGAAACAGAGAAAGAGTCGGGCAAATCAATGGCTGCGGTAATGTTGCGATTAGTGAAAGTATTGATACCTGTTTGCGCGATAACAGGTAATAAGCCGGCATGTACGTCAAACTTAGCTTTGCCATCCAGTGAATGAGAAACCTTTGAGCGATATGCAACACCCACACGAGTTGCATCGCTTGGTTGATACAGCAAACCAACATTAAAGCCATAGCCAATACCATCGCCTTCAACAACCGCTTGTGTATCATTTTCTTTTTGCGCCGCTTTAGGGTAGGTCTTATTGCAATAATCAATGAGAGAGCTTGAATTTGTAGCGGTAGCGACCGCTACACCGACTTTTCGACACGCCCCCGCAGAGTCAATCGAGCTACCTAAACTAACTTCAACATATTGTGCGCTAATACCACCGCCAATACTGAGTTTATCGTTTACTTTCCAAGAAAGGGACGGGTTAATATTAAGCACTTTCATATCCGTGGCGGTAGCTTGATAGCGACCTACCCAATCTTCATCGTATTCAGTTTTTGAGCCAAAGGGACCGTTGACGGCAATACCAAAATTTAGGCGGTCATTAATAGGACGCATATAATATAGGTTAGGTACAACACCAACACCCGTATGTTTTGAATCTTTTTTACCATTAATGCTAGCAGCCCCTAACGACGCAGGTGGCGCGCTACCTTTGTCTTTAAAGTCATTATCGATAGCAATAATGTGTAAGCTATTTGATAGCTCTGCTTTACCCCCATTATGTTCCGACAAATACGTCATTCCTGAAGGATTAAACCAAATAGTAGAAGTATCTTCAGCAACAGCCGCAGCGCCAGCAAAAGCATTGCCCATACCAGATGCGGAGTTTTCAATAACGGCAAAGCCTGCCGCAGATACTGATGCTGATAAGATAACAGAGCTTAAGACGAGTAAAGAACAAGAGGAGCGCAAGAAGAAAGAATGGCGGTGTAATTTGTGCATATTATTTTCCTTTGGTGATGAGCTAAGGATATTTTGAGAGTGGCTGTTATTTAACAAGGTACTTCATGTAGCGCTTATAGGCTAGTTTCAAAGCAGTCTTGCTGACTTAATATTCAATTTGGCGTTTGCAGAGATTGTTTTTGTGACGATCTGGTTTTATGATGAGTCATTATTTCCTTGGAGTAGCCTTAGCCCATTGTCTGAAAAATCACTGCAAATAGCAAAATTCTTCTGCAATGAGAGTCGTTTGCTTGTTAGCCTCCGCCGATACTGCGCTCCTAAGCCCAGTAGATTTATTATGCCCCATCTATTTAAAAGCCTGTATTTTTCAGGTGAATTTAGCTGTAGATTCTTCATTTATG
>CAZQTJ010000023.1:0-12354 GCA_964596035.1 uncultured Cocleimonas sp.
ATTCAAGGTTAGAATAAGCGGTCAATATCGGCATATCCTTATAGGATAAGTTTAATTGCCAAAATAAAAAAATCGGAGAATACAATGCCTGAATATCGCTCTCGTACAACCACTCATGGACGCAACATGGCAGGCGCACGCGCATTATGGCGTGCGACAGGAATGAAAAATGGTGACTTTGACAAGCCCATTATAGCCATTGCCAACTCATTTACACAGTTTGTACCAGGTCATGTGCATCTAAAAGACATGGGGCAACTTGTTGCGCGCGAGATCGAAAAAGCAGGGGGGGTCGCAAAAGAATTTAATACCATTGCCGTTGATGATGGTATTGCAATGGGTCATGCAGGCATGTTGTACAGCTTACCTTCCCGCGAAATTATCTCTGACTCTGTTGAATATATGGTGAATGCCCATTGTGCCGATGCCTTAGTGTGTATCTCAAACTGCGACAAAATCACCCCTGGTATGTTAAATGCCGCATTACGTTTAAATATCCCTGTGATCTTTGTTTCTGGTGGCCCCATGGAGTCAGGAAAAAGCATTATTGATGGTCAAGAAATCCACTTAGACCTTGTGGATGCGATGGTTTCCGCCGCAGATGATAATGTGTCAGATGACGAGGTGATGACAATGGAGCGTTCTGCTTGTCCTACCTGTGGCTCTTGCTCTGGCATGTTTACCGCCAATTCCATGAACTGTCTAACAGAAGCCCTAGGTTTGGCGCTACCTGGTAATGGATCGCTCCTAGCCACACATGCTGATCGTGAAGAGCTATTCTTACGCGCAGGTCGTGAAATTGTTAGCCTAGCAAAACGTTATTACGAAAAGGATGACGATAGCGTATTGCCACGTAATATCGCCACCTTTGAAGCCTTTGAAAATGCTATGTGCTTAGATATTACCATGGGTGGCTCAACCAATACCGTATTGCATTTGTTGGCGGCAGCACATGAAGCAAACGTTGATTTCACTATGGATGACATGGATCGCCTTTCTCGTATCGTGCCTAATTTAAGTAAAGTAGCCCCTGCGACACAACTATTTCATATGGAAGACGTGCATCGTGCAGGTGGCGTATTGCGCTTACTTGGAGAGCTAGAACGTGGCGGGTTGATCAATACTGACTGTAAAACCATCCACAGCGAAACGATGGGTGAAGCGATTGAAAAATGGGATATTCGTCGCACTACAGACGAAAATGTTTTAACTTATTTTAAAGCAGGGCCAGGTAATGTCCCCACACAAACCGCATTTAGCCAAAGTAAACGCTGGGAAACATTGGATGATGATGTCGAAAACGGCTGTATTCGTGACATCGAACATGCCTACTCAAGCGAAGGTGGTTTAGCGGTACTTTATGGCAATATCGCGGTAGATGGCTGTATCGTAAAAACAGCAGGTGTCGATGAAGACAACTACACCTTCACAGGTAAAGCACGTATTTTTGAATCCCAAGACAGCGCAGTAGCCGCGATTTTAGCCGATGAGATTATCGCAGGCGATGTGGTTATTATTCGTTACGAAGGCCCTCGCGGTGGTCCAGGAATGCAAGAAATGCTCTATCCGACCAGCTATCTAAAATCAAAAGGTTTAGGTAAGGCTTGTGCCTTAATTACTGACGGACGTTTTTCAGGTGGCACATCAGGACTATCCATTGGACACGCATCACCAGAAGCAGCAGAAGGTGGCGCAATTGGTTTAGTAGAAGAAGGCGACACCATCGAAATTAATATTCCTGAGCGTAGCATCGAGCTAAAAATTAGTGACGATGACTTAACCGCGCGTAGAGAGGCGATGGAAGCAACAGGAGATAATGCTTGGAAACCTGTAGGACGTGATAGACAGGTCTCTCAGGCATTACGCGCCTATGCGGTCATGTCCACATCAGCATCTCGCGGAGCAGTGAGAGATGTTTCACAGCTAGAGAAATAATATTGCGGAACATCACTTTGTAGCCTGTGTTGAGGAGCGAAACACAGCTTGTCGTCAGAAGAAATTCTCCTGTGCCTCAACGCCCTACTGCACCATGTTGCTTCAAAAAAGTAACCACGGCTTGATGATTTCCACTCTTTGCCAAGTCTAAAGGTCGATGTCCTGCACTAGCAGATGCATTGATATTTGCGTTGTGTTTAAGTAGCTCTTTTACAATCGCTAAACGTCCGCTACTGGCGGCTGAGTGTAGTGCTGTCCAGCCATTTTTCTCGCGCTGGTTGATATTAATCTTTGCGGCGATGCACTTTTTAATAAAACTGAGATTGCCTCGTGAAGCAGCTTTATGAAAAGCATCTCCTGTTAAACATTTTTGGCGAATTTTAGCTAAAGCGGCGGGTGTTTTATTCGGTTTTACGCTTGGGATTTTAAGCGTTGCCAGTGCGCCTTTTTGTTTTAAAAATTTAATGGTTGACTGGTGTTTTTTGCGAATGGCTAAATCTAAAGGAGTAAAGCCGTTTATTTCTTTCAAGTTTATTCGTGCGTTTTTGGAGACTAAAAATTTAACTACATTTAAGCGTCCTTGGTTTGTCGCAGCATGTAGTGGAGTCCATAATTTCTTATCAGTAATATTAATATTCACATGCAAGCTTAGACATTTTTTTACAAAGGTGACATTTCCACGAGCCGCTTCTTTATGCATAGCATCATTACGGGTACACACTTTTTTCGCTTGCTCTGCTTTAGCGCGTTCTCTTTCTGCACGTAGACGTTCTTCCGCTCGTAACCTTGCCTCTAGTTCTGCTTGCTCTTTGTCGAGTTGTGCTTGTAGCTCTGCTGCCGATGGCTTTTTAGGGGCAGTAGGTTCGGGTTTGATAATGTGTTGAGCGAGTGTTTTTTCTACTTCATGTTTCGGCTCTACAACAGGGGGCGCTACAGGCTCTATCGACACTACTTTTTCAGGGTCATTCAGCTCAGGAGGATCAATATTAGTCACTGATGGTTTTTGTACAGTGTCATTATTATTGTTTTGTAGAAAAAAGAAAGCAGCAGCACCGATGGCAACAATAGAGAGTAGTCCCGCAATAAGGGGGGCTTTAGACTTTTTTTCAGGGGGAACTGCTGTCTGGTAACTGGCAGAACTGACCGATTGAGTTTTTAAAGGAGGGGGAGTAGCACTATTGTCTGGTTTAATTTTTTGAGTCGCCTTCGAGCTGTCTGCGCTTGCATGATGCGTATTAGTCGAGCTTAAGGCTTCAATAAAGGTCTGACAACTTGAAAAACGATCATCAGGATTGCGTGATAATGCTTTCATTATAGGCGCAACCACCGCTTCGGATAAATGCGGTGCTTTTTCTATTAAAGAAGTCGGTTCTTGTGTGGCAACGATCACGCGGTATTCGTCTTGATTAATCCATTTAAACGGTAAAGTTCCACTTAAACATTCGTATAAAACCGTTGCTAATAAGTACTGGTCATACTCTGGGCCATACTCACTTTGAATATATTCGGGCGCCATATAGCCAACCGAGCCAATACTGCCCGATGTGCCAGTTGCAGCATCATCTTCCAAACCTTTTAAAACTTTGACGATACCAAAGTCAGAAATATAAGGATTATCATGTTCATCAAAAAGAATATTGCCAGGTTTAACATCGCGGTGAATTACGCCTTCTTTGTGTAATTGGTCGAGTGTTTTAGCAATAGGAGATGCCCATGTGAGAACATCCTCAAGGCTTTGTAAGTGACTTCGTTTGCCTATGTCTCCGCCGAGTTTATCCTCCAAGCTTCCTTTGGATAAGTATTGTAAAACGACAAAGGGTTGCGCCTCATGCTCGCCAAAATCTAATACCGCTAAAACGCCTGGATATTGGAGTTTGACTAAAGTTGACACTTCTTTTTGAAAACGCTCCTTAAAGCCCTCTCTAAAAAGTAAGTCTTTATGTGGAAATTTACAGACAACTAAGCGGTCAAGACGTATATCGGTTGCTAAATACACCTTGCCCATACCGCCTGAGGCAAGAAATTTATCTACTTTATAACGATCTAGTAATAAAGTGTCTGTTGCTAAATGCTCGTCGTTATAGTCCATAATATCTCTCGTTGTTTTTAACTTTTATAGAATAGTATTGCTATTTTTGCTTGTTTTTAGGCTACAGAATACACAATAGCTGTCCCGTCTTAAGTTGATAGCCCTTATCGCAATATCACTTCATCTTCGGCTATCTCAGTAATTTTTAACTGCGGGATAAGAGCCCTAGAGCGCCTAGCACGTTGCGTATCGCCAAGTTCATCAAAACGCCCCGCAAGCCCTTCGATAAATTCTATCGGGTAGTTTCTAAAGCGTAGGCGCACGCGAATACGTTTTGGTTTGGCAACGCGTTGCTTAAAGCGCAAGGTTAAGCGACGAATTTCAGCAGGTAATAAAAATTTCTCCCGATCTTTAAAGCCTGCTTTAACAGCGCCTTTACCTTTTAAAACAGCCGTTGCTTCATTCTGTAAAACGGTTTCTTTACCATTATTGCCGTTAAATAACACCGCTTGAAAGTTCTTTAAACCCTTTTCATGCTTATTCAAAGCTTGGTTTGCTAATAAAGCGCGTTGATTTTTACCGCCTAATAACACGACCCAGTCATCGCCTGAGAGACTAGGGCTGGCGGACACTTCTAGCCACATTTCGCGAGCAAAGGCAAAACCTGCGGGTAAATGATGTCCTGTAGCGAGATTCATCACCTCAACGGTGACACTATTTGTCGATGCTGTTTGAATTTTAATCGCGCTCGATATTTTCAATAAATTATCAACACGCTGATTGGTGCGCGCATGAATCGAGCTATTTTTAGAAAAATCAGCTTCGTCTTGAGCAAAGGGCTGTTGGCTTTCGAGGTGGTAATCGACACCTGTAAACGTATGCTGAAAACGGCGTACTCCTGCACTAATAGGCGCATCATAATTCTGTGCAGGATCAACCGCAAAGGTATCTTTATTCGACAGTTTGTTTTGTTGGATTAAAGGTTTAATCCGTTGTAAACGTTGCTTTAACGGTAGGCGTTGTTGTTGCATTTTTTGTACTTGCGCCACAATATTATCTAAGGGCATATTGTGGCAACTCATGCAGTGCGTATCACTCCAGCTAAAGTTTTTACCGCCTGTGAGCCATTCGGTGTAAGTGTCTTGCAAGGGTAAAATCGCTTTTTGTGTCGCAGGGTCTTCTACCGCAACGGTATGGCAAGACGCACAAACAACAGGGTTGCTGATGGTGGCAGAAAAACGATTTTGATGCGCGGCATTGCCAATATCATGCTTATTCTGACCGCGCATAATGGCGGTATCATCAATTTTAATATTACGGATATTACGATAGGGAAATTGTGTCTCTCCCTGCAAAGCGTTAACGGATTCGATCTGATGGCAACTAACACAAGATACACCGAAACGACTAGCAGGCGCACGGTCTTTTGCTGCAATTAAAACATCTTCATGGTTTTTAGCATCGCCTAAATAGCCTGTGGGCGCATGACATTTAACGCACAAGTCACCCACCACCGCTTGTTTTAACTCGCCAGAAGCCAATAGTTCACGCTCTTTTAGTACCACTAAATAATTTTGCAGTTCCGTCACAGGGCTTGCCACCGCATGAGCGTGCATCGAGCCTATCCACTCATCATATTGAGTCTGATGGCACGCCGCACAGCTTGCAGGGTCGGCATAATGGGAGGGTTTATTAAAAACTTGCGTTAAGTTGAGATCAAAAACATCCTTCGCCCATATCTGATCAATAAGGTGCATTGGCAATAAAATTAACACTAAAATAGCCGCAGGAATATGCAGATACAACCAAAGGCGTAATTGACGTTTAAAGCTTTTTTGTTGGGATATTGTTGTCTTGAGACTAGCAAGTGTGTGCTCTAGCTTGTCTAATGATAAAGGCTTGGCTTCTACGGTACTTTTAGGGTCAAACAGTTGCGCCAGCTCCAACTCACTAACAGGAAAGTTTTTCTGTAAACGCTCTCGTAAATCTTCCGCAGCTTGCAACTGTTTTTGAGTTGCCTGAAGCGCTAAATTCCCCACCGTTTTATTCACTTTGCGGGGGACACTTAAATACACCCACCAACCATAAAGCCCTGAGAAAAAAGTAAGGCTAAAAAAGCCCATAAGCCACGAGCCGATGCCACCATCTACATGCCAGCCCGCATGAAACCCCGCAAACAGAAAGCCCAAAATAGCAATCACAACATGCAACCACAGCCAAGACCGCAATCGCCCAAACAAAAACTCCTGACCAGAACGCTTACGCCACGCATAAAAACCATCAAGCATTAACAATAAAACAGCCACAACGCCAAGCACAACACCTGTAACAGTATAACCGCGAGATGGCTCTGTCTGTGTTTGCAAGTGGTAAAAGACAGCGAAAGAAGTCACGACTAAAAACAGTATCACGACTGCTAATAATAGACCTTTGCCCAAACCATGTTGATTGATGTATTTATTATCCATAGAGTCAATTTTTAAAATTAGGAATGAGCACGAAATAAGATCGGGAACTTATTTCGTGCTCGTTCCTTAGTTAGGCGTTTAAATTCTCAGGCTCCACCCGCATCGCCGCCCCTGTAGGGCAAGAGCGTACACAGGCGGGCCCATTGTTGTAATCCACACAGAGGTCACATTTTACCGCTAGGTTTTTGATTTCATTTTTCTGTGCGGATTTTCCGAGTGCTTTTTTGATAAGGCTAAAGATACTGTTATTAGGTGCTTGACGTTCGACCATGCGGATATTGTCGTAAGGGCATCGTTCGGCGCAGGCTCCGCAACCGATGCAGTGGTTGCTTTGTATTTGAATTTCACCGCTGGGTAGGCGAATAATGCCATCGACGGAGCAAAGTAGGCATTTTGGGTCATCGCAGTGGTAGCAAGCCCCAGGAAAATGGTAGTTGCCGACTTGTAGGTTTTGTTTGGCGCGGTCGAGTCTGGAATGTCCATGACGGCGTTCGCAAGCGGATACACAGTTATCGCAATCGACACATAGGCGGGTATCAATCGCCATAATATGACTGCCGTGGACGATATTCGCTAATTGTTTGTTTGTCGAGGTGTTTTCTATGTGCTTGTGGGCGCTGAGTTGTTGCTTAATATTGGGGATGCTACTTGCTAAACGCTGTAAAGCCGCAGCAGATAAAACCGCTATTTCGCAGTGGGTAGTGGCGGTTATCGCAACAAACTGTCCGCGTCGTTGGCTGTCGTCATAACCAAATGATTCACCTGCTTTTAGGTAGTTGGCAACGAAGGTGTTTTTATCTTCGCGTCGTTGCTCTTGGGCGAATCCACGAAGGATAAAATAGATGTTTTTACCTAAATTACTGGCACGCAATAAGGTGTCGCTTTGGGCAAATTTTTGTATTTCAAACTCATTTAAGATACTACGTTTAGCACTGTCATCAAGCTGGCTAAATAAAGGGTGTGTGGCAAGAAAATACTCGCTTGTATGGTGAATATAACTACGTTTTAGCACATTGGAAAAATCAGGATTTTGTTTGCACACAGCGGTTAGCGCGTATTTACTTAAACCAAGTAATAGGGTGGTTTGTTTGGCTTGATAATTCGCGTCAGATGCTTGGTCGGCAAGCACGGCTTGAATGCCGATAAGATGCCCTTGTTCTAAATGCACCATTTCTTGTTGTGTGCCATCGGCTAAGGTGGCGCTACTGGATATTTCTCCTGAGATAATTAACCACAGCGTTTGACTGTACTCGCCTTCTTTTATAAGTGTTTCCCCCGTAAATAATTGTTTTACTTTTACGGTAGAAAAAAGACGTTCTTGGGCGCTGGCATCAAGGGTTTTAAATAAATATTGTGCCGTAAAAAATTGTTTTAATTCGCTACGACTGAGTTGAATTTCTTGTAATTCGCCGTTACCCACTTCTGCCATCAGTATTTCGCGTTGACTGGCAGGCGTTTTTAATTTATTCCACAGCACAATGCGCGAGCGTTGGATATTGACGGGGCAAACAGGGACGCAAGCATCGCACTGTGTACAGTCTTCAACAAAGTGTTGAATGCTACTATTTAAAGCAACCGTCCCACCTGCATAAGCATTGAGATTAGCGATACTGATGGACTCGGAATCAGGCAAAGGGCAAGCGCGCATACATTCATGGCAGCCGATGCAGGCATCCAATTCTTCATATACCATTTTGTTAATGTCTTGCTCTAACGGGTTATAGCCGTCAAGCACTTCGGGTTCGATATAGCTTGTGTTGATGCGCTCTTTAGGTGCGTAATTATTATTTTTTTGCGCTTTGCTTAAAATAAAAGAAAGCAAATCGAGGGTTAAATGGTCGCCTTCATGCAGTGCGGTAAATTGATCGGATAAGGGGGTGCCGTTAAGTAATGTTCCTCGTGTGCTGTTTAAATCACGCGCAAAACATTGCCCTGCGTCTACGTTTATTTCCACATGCTGACGCGAAATTCCAACCATATCGAGTGTAATATGATTGCCGTTGCCGTGGGGTTTACGTCCTATTTGATTGAGTTGATTGTTTTCTAGCAGAAGCGTAGCGAATGCCTTATTCGGCAGTTGAAATTCGCTGACTAATTGCCATTGTGCGCTATCAGACTTTTGGGGGGCGCTAACCTTCTCTGAAGCCACAGCGGTATGAAAGCTAAACTCGATAAAATCAAACTTGATAATATCGCCGTCTTTAATGGGGACCGCAATATCACTCAGTTGCTCGCCATTGACGTAAGTGTGTAAGGCGCTACCTAAGTCTTGCAAGGTAAAATGTTTGCCTTTGACTTCAAGTAAAGCATGGCGACGCGATAGCACGCCGATGTTTAATAATGTGGCTATTTCACCTTGTTGCAGCTTTTCATTTGGCTTACGCCCAATGATGTATTGACCGTCGCCATGAAAGTTTAATGCGCTCAAATCAAGATCAATCAGCTTGGTCATGGGAACCAGTTTACCCGTGTGGACGAGTTTGATGGATGCTTGAGGGGATACCTCGTTGGCATCAAAAATACGTGTGGCATGATCGTTATTTTTCTTTGTTAGGGTCTTCGTTTGTGCCGATAATTTGCGGTTCATCGGTATGTCTGAGGAAAGACTGAGAACGGTAGAACCTATGCGGAGGGTGTCATTTGAGCTTAGGGGATATTTTTCATGGGGGTAAAGTCGAGTATCGTTTACCCATGAGCCATTGCTACTGCCTAAGTCATAAACCCACCAGCCTTGACCATGATCTTCAATACGCAGATGTTGGCGTGATAAAAATAAATCATCAATCACAAGGTCAGATTGTTGATGCCGTCCGAGTGTTGCGGGTAAATTGATGGGGAAAACAGAGTGGCGTTGCTTGCCTTTTACCACCATTACATACGCCGTTTCGCCCGATATTGAGTCTTGCGTTGTTTTTTCACCTGTTGAATCTGCCTCGCGTTGAAAGCGAAATTTCTCTTTGCCAAGCTGGATAATATCGCCTTCTACAAGCTTGCGGGGAAGGGATATTTTTTCATCATTAACAAAGACTCCGCCACCAGAGTCAGTGATATAGCAATCGCCCCGCACGGTATTTATCTGTGCATGAAAGAGCGCTACATCTTCGCTTTGTAGCTGTATATCATTATTATCCGAGCGACCTAACAGGGTTTGGGTTTCATGGCGTTGCCATGTTTTTGTGCCGATAAGAGAAAACCCTTGCACATTTGTTTGTTTGGCGCGTGCTATTTTTTTATCAGGAAAGCGCAGCAAGGCTTTCCAGTCGCCTAATTGTAATAAATCAAAATCTTTTAACGCCGTGGCAGCATTTAATGCGTTGCCATTTAGCTTTAAACCCAAGGCTTTATTATCACTGCTAATAAACCACGCATGACCTTCTTGTGATAAGTGACAATAGCCAAAATGTGCAGGAAGGTGTGGCAGATAAAGATCGGCTTGTTCACTGCCGCCTAATTTAATATTGTTTTTGTCGAAGCTAATTTCATTATCATCAATGACTAATACAATGCGTGAAGTGTTTGTGGCTGAGGATAGCAAAGGAGCAGGTTTTTCTACCGCAAAATCATTTTGACTTAGAGGCGTGTCTTTGCTGGTATTAAAAAGTACCGGCCCACGCACTACAGGAACGGTATGTTTCCAGCGCTCATTACCTGACCAATGTTGTTGCGCATCGACCCACGAGAAAATATCAAAGTTAGGGTCTATGAGTTTTTGGGCGATTTCTGAGGTGAGCTTTGGGGCATTTTTAAGGTTGATTAAACGGTGCAATGCATAGGCTTCTCTACGGTCTCCTGCTAATAAAAAGCCTGCTAATCTCCCGTCGATAATGCGTAATCGTTTATACTTTAATTGCTCTGAAGCGGTGTTTTTCTCACTATCCACATCAAAATTATCTTCATTCGGCTGAATGTCTTGGCTAAGTGGTTCACCTGCGGTTATTAAATTAATACCCCAAGCACGGGTGGCATTGAGTAAAATCCCTGCTTGATAACGGACTTGTTTAATCTCGGCGCTGGCAGACATATTAATGCCTGCAACTTGTCCTTGTTTGACGGCAGGTTGCCATAAGCCCGTAGGATTTCTAAACGGCAAATCAGGATCATCAATAGAGGCAACATCACCCGCTGCCCAGATATTATTGTAATTCGGGACGTTGAGTTTTGTATCGACTTTCACTAAACCGCGTGAGCATTCAATATCGCTGTCTTTTAACCATTGCGTATTCGGCACCGTGCCGATGCAACTAATTAAAAGATCGCAAGGAATGCTTGCGCCACAGTTTAGATCAATAGCTTGTACCGCTTGGTGTTTGTTGGTGGTGACTTTTTTTAAGCCGCTTTTTAAGTACAGCGGGATGTTATCAGCAACAATAGCCTGCTGAATAAGACCTGCGACATAAGAATCAACCACACGTTCTAATAAAAACGCACCGCGATGCACAATAGTGCAATGTACTCCGCGCTCAACAATCGCTTCAGCTATCTCTAAACCTAAAATACCACCGCCTAAAACAACTGCATGTTTGGTTTTAGGGAGTCGATGTTGAATGGCGCGAACATCATCTAAAGTGCGAATAGAGAAAATATGGTTAGCATCAGCCCCTTCAACACCGTATTTCGCATCTTGCTCAAGGGTAGATAGCTCGCGGGCTTTTGCACCACTGGCAATGAGTAATTTTTGATAATGTAGTTGATTGCCACTTGCCAGTGTTAAGGTCGATGCGGATGGGTCAATAGCGACGACTTCATCGACAATACGTTGTAATTTTTCTTGCTCCCAAACCGATGCAGGTAAGCCCCACAATTCACTATCATGGAGTTTTCCATGTAAATAATTAGTGAGTGCTGCCCGATAATAAAAAGGAATAGGATCATTAGAGATAAGTGAAATATGAGCATGAGGGCTAGATTTTCTGATTTCTAATGCCGCATTAATACCTGCTGCACCGTCGCCAATAATGAGATATTCAGTTGAGTTCATGGTTAAATTGAGTATCCCTTTTTAGTTGTCTATATTCTCATTATCTAATCAGAAGGATTGGGCAGACGTACTACTTGTATCGTGATGTTATCACTCTGTCCTGCGGCTCTTTGCTTAACGGTTGTAATTATCTTCTTTAATGTAAGCTCTAGGTCATTATCATGAACTAATAAGCATAGTTCATCATCGCTAATGTGTGGCCACAGTCCGTCGGAACAAAGCAGCACGATGGCATCTTTATGAAGAGCAGGAAAGCGTGTTATCTCTATTTCTAATGGCTGTTTAGCAAGGTAGCGTAATAATTGCGTTTGGGATGGGTGTGTTTTTATATCGTCTTGAGAAATGATTCCTTGATTGGCTAAAAGTTGCGCCATTGAGTGGTCTTGCGTATGCGTGATGGAATCAGCGGTAATAAAATAAGCGCGTGAGTCGCCGATGTGTGCGACAACGGTTTGGGTTTTATCGAGATAGGCTAAAACGCCTGTGGCGTAAGGTGTATCAATCGTTGCTCCTGCTTGTTGCATACATGCTGGAATTTTATCGACAGATTGGCTGAAATGCGCGCGTAAACTTTCTTCAATATTATTAGTAACGAGAAAGGGAGGATTGCTATCACAGCAAATATGACAAAAGCAATCTGCTGCTTTTTTGCTGTCGATATAGCTACCCATGCCGTCCGAGAGTGCTAATAAAACAGCGCTTTCCTGCTCTAAAATAGCGCAAGCATCTTGGTTTTCTTTACGGTCGCCAATATCTGTAATGTGGTGATAATCTAATTTCATCTTTTTCTCTGACGTTCGCTCTCTTAAATGAGAGACCCCTTAAAATATAGTCACCCTTTATCATTTTTTCTCACAAATTTGATATTTTTTTAGGAAATGACGACTTTTATATGTTAAGGAACGTGCATGGAATAACGTTCCGATCTTAATAACGCAGAATTT
>CAZQTJ010000024.1:0-12117 GCA_964596035.1 uncultured Cocleimonas sp.
ATCCGCATTGACCTCACGGATTCAGGTATTAGTCTAAATGACACATCTTATCTGAAAGTCTTATTATTGATGATATTGTCTTAGTTAATATAATTCAGCTATTTACGCACATTAATTAATGTATTTTACTTTATTTTTGCTTGAGATTTAATCTAATCTATGTGTTTCAATGATTCCCTTTTTTCGGAGATTTTGCTACTGTTTAGCTCACCCGACTGAGTCATTCATATTTCAAGACAGTCCCCCCTCATTCTAAGGATTCCATCATGGCTAAAGTATTTGCAGTAGCTAACCAAAAAGGCGGTGTTGGTAAAACGACAACGAGTGTTAATCTTGCTGCATCAATGGTTGCTGTAAAGAGAAAAATCCTTGTAATTGATATGGATGCACAGGGAAATGCAACCACAGGTTTAGGTTTAGATAAGCATAATTCACCTGAAGCACTAAGTAGTGTTTTATTGGGCAAGGCAGATATTAAACAGGCGATTCAAACAGCCCCTGATATTGATATTGATGTATTGGCGGGTGGCCCTGATTTAACTATTGCTGAAATTAGCTTGATGAATGAAGAGCGTCGCGAATTTTGTTTAAGCTCAGTCTTGGCTACTGTTCGTGATAATTACGATTATATTTTGATTGATTGTCCGCCATCATTAAACATTTTAACAGTAAACGCGCTAGTGGCTGCCGATGGTGTGCTTGTGCCAATGCAATGTGAATATTATGCCTTAGAAGGCTTGTCCGCTTTAATCGGTTCAATTAATACAATTCGAGATAATGCGAATAGAGAATTAGAGATTGAAGGAATATTACGTACCATGTACGACCCACGTAATAATTTAGCGCGCGATGTATCACAACAATTGAGCCAGCATTTTGGTGATAAAGTTTATGACACCGCTATTCCTCGTAATGTGCGTTTGGCAGAAGCACCTAGCCACGGTATACCTGTACTGGTATACGATAAACGTTCGAGTGGTGCATTAGCTTATCTTGCGTTAGCCGCAGAAATGATCCGTAAAGACTCTAGCCGCACACATTCAGCGGCGGCAGCATAAAGGAATAAAAGTAATGGCAAAGAAGCCAGGATTAGGGCGTGGGTTAGATATGTTACTGAGTTCAGTAGCATCGACTCAAGATGAATCAGAGAATGATACAGAATTTAAACAATTACCCATCGAACGAATCCAAAAGGGTCAATATCAACCACGTTTAAATATAGACCCTAATGCTTTACAAGAGTTGGCAGAGTCAATAAAAGCTCAGGGTTTAGTGCAACCTGTTATTGTCCGCCGTCTCGAATCAGGCCTTTATGAGTTGATTGCGGGTGAACGTCGTTGGCGTGCGGCTCAAATTGCTGGCTTGCATGATATTCCCGCTATCGTCCGTGATATTCCTGATCAAGCAGCAGCGGCAATGTCGCTGATTGAAAATATTCAGCGTGAAGACTTAAATGCTTTGGAAGAAGCGATTGCAATGAGCCGTTTAATCAGTGAATTTGGTTTAACCCATCAGCAAACAGCAGAATCTGTTGGTCGCTCGCGCACTGCGGTGACTAATCTTTTACGTTTATTAGAGCTTGAAGAAGAAACTAAAGAATTACTCGATAGCAAAAAAATCGATATGGGTCATGCACGGGCATTATTAGCCTTAAAAGGACAACTCCAACTAGAAACAGCCTATAAAGTAGCGAACCGCCAAATGTCGGTACGTGATACCGAGCGCTTAGTTAAGAGTATTTTAAATAAACTCGAAAATCCTGAAAAATCAAACCCAAAAACAAAGCCTGTGGAAGTCAGTAAACTTGAGCAATCTCTTGGCGAAACTTTAGGCGCAAGCGTGGATATACAGTACAATGCAAAGGGCAGAGGGAAGTTAGTTATTGCTTACAATAACTTAGATGAGTTGGATGGAATATTAGAACATATTAAGTAAAGGCTAACTTAATGAACGATAACGAACGAGCCATTGTCGAACTGTTAGATGATGGCACTTTATATGCTGCTCCAAACCTTATAGAAGAGCTATTTAACTACCCTGATTTAAGTGACTCCTACCTGTTAGTGAGTCGAGATCAAAAAGGTGTTCCTACAGGTTATATTCCTATTGGGATTAATAGGATGGGAACAATAGCCTCTTATATCCCCGCTATCCCTCCTTCGCCACCCATTTCACCCACCTATACTCCAGGTGCGGCTCATGTTATTGCTGATCTTGAAAATTTACTTGAACGATCTATTTTATACTTTGATGTTGATGTAGTCCCTCGTCACTCTGAGCGTTCTTATTTAGAAGAGACTGCCAGTGCCTATTGTTTGTCGATAGATGAGTATTTATCGCAGTTATCAAAATCACGTCGTAAGGATTTTAAACGCAAGTTAAAGATAGCGCAAAAATATGAAGTAATAGAAGGTACTTTAGATGATGTGCAAGCTGGCTGGTCGTGGATGAAAGCAGTTTGGGAAAAACGAGGTGCTTACGATAAAGAGCATATAGGTCGTGTTCTCAACTGGCTAAGGGAGATAGAAAAAACAGCTAGAGCGACGATGAAAATAGATAAATATTTGTTGGATGGAAAACCAGTCGCCGTGAATTGTTGTGTCATACATGAGTTTCATGGTGACATTCATATTGATGATTATTTAACATGGTATGACGCAGAAGTCGTGTCAGGGCTAGGTATTGTTACCGCTATCAATAATTTAACCAATCCAAAATATAAAGGTGCGCGCTACAATCTTGGTCTGCCAGGCTTTTATGGCAAGACCTTTGCAGGTCATGAATATAAATGGGCTATTATTCCTGAGTCAATACGATTGCATCAATCAATTATTAATATTCAAGCTGAAATAGGCTTAGTTTCTTAGATTTATTTTCAAGCATATTCCTTTAGCCACTTAGAGATACGTTGAAGTGTTTTTTGAAAATCTGCGTGTTGTACAGGTTTTAATAAATAGGTTGATGCGCCTGCTAAAATACCATTGACTTCATCTAATGGTCCTGTTTTTCCGCTTAACATAATAACGGGCGTTTTTTTGTAATGCTTCTTTTGACGTAATTGTTTGCAGACTTCGTAGCCGTCTATATCAGGCATAATAATATCTAAAAAAATCAGATCATATTGATTTTTATTGATTTTTTCTAAGGCCTCTTTGCCACAACTTGCATAATCTGCGCTAATGGTTGTTTCACGCAATTCTATTTCTAGTTGTTTTCTAATGGCAGCACTATCGTCTACAACAAGCGCATGAAAATCATATTCCTTTTGCGGAGCGACTACCTTTTTTTCTTTTATCGTATTAGCTTTATTTTTGCTATTTACCGTCACTTTTTTAGGGGTAGGGGTTGTGTTGTTTGGTGCTTGCCCGCACTTTTTACTGGCTTCATCTAAGGAACGCATTACACGGGTAACGAGCAAAGGGCGCTTGATTTTATAATCGCCAATAGCGCAATCATTATTATCACTTACACTAATAATAAGCTGTGATTTTTTTTGTTCAACCGCAAGCTTGAGTGATTGCTCGTCATCATTTACTAAAAAAATATCGGCACTACTTGCAGAACACTTATGAAAATATTTGCCTTTCTTTTCTATAAAAACGATCACACGATCGAAGACGGCAAGGTCTTTCTCAGGTAGCCCAAAAAAACAAACCCCTAGGCTATTTGAATTACTCATGCTTGTTTTCCAAAATTACTATTTGCATTATTTATATCTTGATTTAAAAATGATTTAACTGTTGACTTTAATGTTGGAGTATCAACAGGTTTAACTAAATAGGAATTTACGCCTGCTTGCTCTGCCAACTTTCGATATTTTTCGGTGCTACGTGATGTCACCATAACAACAGGGAGGTGCTGTTTTTCTGGCAATGCTCGTAAATTCTCAACAAGCTCTAGACCATCCATATTTGGCATTTCTAAGTCAGTAATTATCAGGCTAAATGGTATTTTTTCTATTTGTTGTAAAGCATCAAAGCCATCAATAGCAGTGACAACTTCGTAGTTTAAGGCTTGAAGCATTAAACTTAAAGCTTTACGGTTACTTAGAGAGTCATCGACAACTAATATTTTATTAGCCACTTCTGTTGTTGATGATTTTCTAACCTTTTTAGAGGCGATGACATTATCACCGAATGTGCGTAATAAGTCGAACATATTTAGGACAGGCGATACCACTCCATTTGCTAATAAGCAAACCCCCATCACGCCATTAACATCGCTCATCCAAGGTTTTAAGGTTTTAAGTGTTATCTCTTGAGGCTTTAAGATTTCATCGACATAAAGAGCAAAATATTTGCTTTGACGCTTAACGATAATAACGGACTGTGTTTCTTCATTAGAGAAATCTGTTGCAGACCAAGACAATAAGCCCGACAAGGGAAGTAGCGGGATTTGCTTCCTTTCGTAAGAGATAAATAATGCATTATCGTTTGAAATGACATCTTTTGGAGTGAGATAATGCACCTGATGTATAGAAGAGTTTGGTATGGCAACGATATTGTCCCGAAGTTTAACTAAGAGAACATTCGCAGTAGAAAGTGTTAGCGGTACTCTTAATAGTATTTCACTGCCCTTATTTTTTTTGCTTTTAATAGTAATATTGCCCGACATATTTTTGATGGCAGTATTAACAACATCCATTCCTACACCACGTCCTGATATTTCACTGACACTTTCTTTGGTAGAGAATCCTGCTTGTAAAATTAAACGTAGTTTTGCGCTTTTAGATAGCTTGCTTTTTTTGTCAATGATGCCTTTTTTGATGGCGGTTTGATAGATTTTTTCAGCATCAATACCCGCGCCATCATCCGTTAATTTGAGCGTAACTTGGTCGCCCAATTGGATGAATTCAAGTTGGATGTTACCTTTTTCATTCTTACCTTTCTTCTTACGCTCATCCGCTGACTCAATACCATGATCAACCGCGTTGCGTAATAAATGCAATAAAGGGTCTACTAAGCCCTTAATAACATCGGTATCAATAGCGATGTTGTCACCAATAATGTCTAAGTTTGCTTGTTTTCCTGTTTGGCGACAAGTCTCACGCACAATACGCTGGAGACGAGAGCTTAGAATTTTTACAGGCTCCATACGCATACTGAGCACGGTATCATTGAGTGATTTAGTTACTTGTTTTTGCGTGTGAATTTGACCTTTTAAATTATTGAGTTGCTGCATGAGCGATATTGATATTTCACGATCGTCATTGATCGTCTCAGAAAGTAGGCCCGTAATACTATGAAGCTCGTTATAACTATCCATTTCCAAGCGATCAAAATCTGTTTTTTGTACATTATGTAGAGCTTTAGAGCCAGAAGCTGATTGCTGGTTAATAGTCCATTCTAACTCATCTAAAATGGTGCGTATGCGCTCGTTACGCTCATTGCTGTTATTTCTCTCTGCTAGAAGCGCGTCAACTTGTTCTGAGAGTTGTGTATTGATGGTTGTTAGTTCGCTCGAATGGTTTAACAAACCCTCAATAATAGAAACAGGTATACGCAAGGACGTTTCGTTTATATTAGCGCGCGCTTGTCGTTGAGCAGGTGCTTGAGGTGCAACGCTTGGCGTAGTCGTGACGGCTAATATTTCTTGTAGTGGGGGAAAGTCAATATTAAAGTTTGATGCTGTTTTATCAATTTCTTCTAGTTGCTTTTCTTCCTCTGTTTTTTCTATTTTCTCTGTTTTTTGAGTTTCTTCTTTTGTCTCTTTTTCTATGTTTGTGGTTTCAGTTTTCTCATTATTATCTTGTTCTTGTTCTTGTTCTTGTTCTTGTTCTTGTTCTTGTTCTTGTTCTTGTTCTGCATGAGTTTGATCTAAATATTGTCTCCAGTTAGATAAATCTTCATAAAACGCTGGATATTCTTTAGGAGGTGTACCTTCCGATAGCAACGAATCATACAAGCTTTCGATTAAATCAGCCGACTTTTCAAGTAAGGGGTGAAGTGTCTTCGGAAGCGGTGTTTTCGTCCCATAGTCTAGTATTTCTTCAAGCTGATGAGAGAGGTCGGCAACGGCAGTAATACCAACAACAGCACTTGTTCCTTTAATAGTATGAGAGAGGCGCGAGGCCGTTTGATAAACAGAAGTATCTACGTCTTCTTTGCTTATTTGCCTTAAAAGCTTGGCGATATTGATAACATGCGCGGGGGTTTCTCCCATGTAGGCTTCTAGTAGCTCAGGGTGAACATCTTTATCCCATGCAAGCGTGTAATTATCATTGTTTGTGTTTTTATCGTCTACTGTTTTAGCAATCGTTTTTTCTGCTGGCTTATCCTTTATCTCTTTTGCGGACTTTTCTTCTTCAACATAAACATAGCCATTCGTAAATTTTTCATCCCATTCTGATAATTTTTCAAGCAGTTGCGGGTATTGTTGTGGTGCTAAACTCTCTGTCTGCAAGCTATCAAACATAGCTTCTAAACAGTCGGCTGACTCAACTAATAGCTCTGAAACCACCGCTGGAAGTTTGTTGTCGATAGAATATTCAAGAATATCTTCTAGTTTATGCGCAAAAATTGCAACCGCCTTAATACCAACAACAGCACTAGAGCCTTTAACGGTATGCGCTATTCGGGCCGCTGACTGGTGTGTTTCTTTCGTTGCGCCACCGTCACTAATTTCTCTGATAAGATCGGCAACATCGATAACTAAATCGGGTGTTTCAATAAAAAAGGCATCTAAAAGTTCAGGATGAATATCCTCGTCCCAAGCAAGTCGATAGGAGGATTCGATAGTAGGTACTTGGGTAGAAGATTCTAAAGCAGTATCCCTTATTTCAGGCTCTTTATTTGAGTCTTCACTACTTAGCTCATCGAAAGAAGATTCATTGCCAAGTGAGTTAATAAAATATTTTAAATCCTGTTGATTAATATTAGGTTGCCAAGCGCTATCTTCTAAGCTTACTTTTAAGTCAGAAAGAATTTCAACATCATTATCTTGTAGCGCGGCAGCTAATAGTTCGACCCATATATAGAAAACGCCCATTTCATTTTGTTGTAATAATGAATCAGCTTGAGAGTTTAAGCGAATGACATGCTCATTAACCCAAGCACTGATAGGCTGTAGTGCTTTATAGTCGTATAACTGTGCAATATCATTTAAGCGTTCTGTTTCTGCTTGGATAGCACTAAAAATATCACTCACACTTTTTCCATCGTCACTAGGCGATAGCTGGCTAATGCCAACCAACTCCATTGCAACATCTTCTAGCTCTTCGGCTAAAATTGCTTTTGTTTCAGAATCTAAACTCATGGGCTTTCCCTCGTAGGATTGTATTATCCGTTTTTAAGCTGCTTTTGTTGCGGATTTTTTAGAGGGTGTTTTTAGTGTTTCTAGTTTAAATACATTAACGGATTCAACTAAGTTTTGCGCATCGTTTGCCATGTCTTTGGTTAAACCGCCAAGTAATTCCATTTCTTGTCCTGTTGATGCGGTTGCTTTTAAAATTTCATTAGAACGAAGATAAAGGTTTTGACTAATATCCACCTGCTCTTTAGATGCCTGAGCGATTGACTCTACGGATGAAGTTAATTTTTTCGTTGCATTAAGGGTGAGCTGCATTTGCTCAGAAGCCTCTTCAGCTAGAGACGACCCATTCACTACCTGTTCGATCGTGTTATCCATCGTTGTCATTGTGGTACGAGTTTCTTGCTGGATATTTTTGATAAGGTTTGCAATTTGATCGGTTGATTCGCGTGAGCTTTCTGCCAGTCGTTGAATTTCTTCTGCGATAACGGAGAAGCCTTTACCCGCTTCACCCGCAGATAAAGCCTGCATACTAGCATTAAGCGCCAATACGGTAGTACGCTCGGTGATGGTGTTGATTAAGTCGATAATACGGGTAATTTCTTGAGAACGCTCACCTAAGCGTTTAATGCGTTTACCTGTTTCTTGAACGGTGTCACGAATCTCTCCCATACTATCCACTGTTTTAGATACGGATTGATACGCTTTTTCAGTTGCTTGAGTGGTTTCATTTGCCATTGTATTTGCAGAGACAGAGGAATCAGCAATTTGATTAAGGCGTTCGATAAGCTCATTCACAGCAGTTGATGTTTGTTGAGCTTCTGAACGCTCTGTTTCAGCTAACTGTTTTACATTCGAGGTACTATTATCAACTGTTTGAGAGGTTTCTTCTAATGATATGGCAATATGGCGTACTTTTTTAAGTACGTCTGTGGTGTCCATTGCAAGTTGATTAATCGCATCAGCAAGTGGCCCTGTTACGTCTTCCGTTACGGTTGCACGTACAGTTAGGTTTCTTTCACTTAACTCTGCTACAGACTCAAGTAGAGAGAATACGGAATCATTTAAGGTGTCATTTTCTTGTTGAATTTTTTTCTCAGTTATATCTTTTTCATCAAGCAGTTGGTTTAACGCACTACCTAGCAAAGATAGCTCATGCTCGCCCTCAATATGAGTTCTAGCTTTATTATTCCCTTCATTTAACTCATCAATGGTAGCGGTAAGTGAGTTTGTTTGTTTGGCAATTGAGCGGAAAACTAAATAAGCAAATAGTGCTAATAAGAAAAGTGTTAAAAGAATGAGACCAAGGATTATGTTTTTATCTTGAGTCGTTACTTCTAGCGCCTTAGCGATTTCTTCATCTGTTAATTGAATATCTTCTCGTTGATGGATGGTAACGGCTTTTACCAGAGGGCTCATACGTTCATGCATTTCTTCTTTAATAAATAGGTCTAAATTACCCGAATTTTCTTCTTTTACAATTTTAATAACATCATCAACAGCCGACAAAAAAGCGGGCATTGCGTCTCTAGCGGCAACAGCACCAAGGTCACCGTCATGTAAATCAATCGCGTTATAAGTATTAAACAACTTAAATTGTTTGGCTACTTTTTCTCGTGACTCGATCAGTATTTTTAGCCCATCACTCCATGTGATCTTACCATTATCAATATCAAACATTGGTTCGCGTATTTTTCCGTGAATATTAGCGAGAAGATTGTGTGCTAACAGCAACATCTTAGTTCTTCCTGTAATATCATCTAAGGTATTTTTATTATTATCTAATGCTTTAAAAGAAAGAAAACCTAATAAAGAGGTGAGAATAATCGGGACAAGAGAGAGTATAATTAATCGCTTGATTAAACTGAGTTTTTCTAAACTAAATATATTATTCATTGTAGATTATCCTGCGTGTTTTTATTTGTTATATATGGTTTTCTTGGGGCTGAGAATTAGGGTGCACGCCTTAGTTTTTCCATAAATTACTATTAGTTCCTTCAACCCATTCGCCTTGCTTTAATGCCATTAAATTGACTAAATCAGAACCTTGGTTATTTTCTAAAAAGTCGAAAGTTAATTGACCAATACTAAAGCGTGAGTTAAGAATCGAGTCAGTAAATCGTTTTCGAGTCATTTCTCCTTTAATTTTTTCTAGTCCGTAAATTACAAGTTTACCGACAATAAAACCTTCAAGAGAAACATAGCCATAATCTTGTCCCAACTTTTTTCTAGCTTCTTGGACAAGAGGGACATCGCTATCGAGCAAAGGAACAACTTGTGTCATGATGACCCCATCCTTTATCTTGAATTCGGCTAATGAACTTTTGAAGTTATTTGCACCTGTAAAAGAAACCGCGCTAAAAATCCAAGGTTCTTTCTTATAACGGCTATAGGCTATTAGCTCAGTAACCGACTTATAAGAGCCAACAGTAATGACTATTTTACATTGCGTGTTTTGTTTCTTTTCCCATGCTTTTAGCGATTTATACCCAGGACGTGCAAAATAACTATTACGTTTATAAACCCCTACCGGCCCTATATTATTGCGAGCAGGGTTTTTGCCTTTTAATGAAATAATTTTTTGTAAGGTACCAATAATTTTTTCATTACCGCTTACATTATCAAGTGCTCTCATAACACCTTCTATACCTGCCATTCCATAGGCATCATTTTGTACATAGGCACAGACTTCGGTTGCTTTAACGCCTGATTTTAAAGCCGCTTTAATGACCGATGCGGTTTCTTGTATATAGCTGGCGCGGTAGTTGATTATTGTGCCTTTACCAGGACGCAATAAACCCGCTCCCGTAAAAAAACCAACCGCAGGGATATTTTTTTCTGCCAGAATAGGTAGCGATACTTTTGCTGTGGGTGTGCCTACATTACCTGCAAACAAAAAAACTTTTTGCTTGATGAGTTCGTTGGTGCTTTGAATGGTTTTTTCTGGCGTGTACGAGTCATTAAGCGTGACGTACTCTATACTGCGATCTTTAATTTTCACCCCATCAAAAGCAGCATCAATACCTTTTTTGATATTTTGTCCAAGCCCTTTAGAACGACCTTCAAGGTCTAAAACCCCGCCTATTTTTATTGTATTACTCGTTATTCCATCTTCTGCTAAAAGTGTTGAATGCGCAAAAGTAGAGAGTGCTATTAAAATAGTTAGGCGAAGTTTTGAGTACATATTAATCCTTGGCGGGTAGGCTAACAGTGGTTATTAAGGGTGTTGAGTTATTTTGCATTGCTTCAAATAAAGCAGAGTGATCGGCAAATAAAAAGGTATTACTGCTCTGCTGACTTGTCGATTTAATCCAACTGGGGTAGTGCGATGTATTGGGTGTATGGTTAGATGCTAATTTTTCGATATTACGTTGATGTGGAAGATTGTCGATAGCAATAGCGAGAGGCGGAAAGTTAGGATGTTCAAGCCTTAATAAGCGCTTTGTCGATTTGCTTTCTTTACATCCTAAGAGGTAGTGCATATTAACAACGGTTAGAATATCACCACGTAAACTGGTGACACCTGAATACCATTTTGGGGCATTTGGAATAGGGTAGATAGCGGTATCTTCTAGCACTTCCATTTTTATTTTTGGTTCTATAAAAATTCGATTATTCTCTATTTCATAACAAAACAATTGTGAATGAAATGATTGTTCCAGCACTGCTTTTACAGGGTTATTGCTATGGTTAGAACTAGAAACATCAGTGGTCATTATAATTTACCATTTTGTAAGCTATCCTTAGCTTAGTGCTCAGGAGTAAATAATTTAGTTGGTGAGACTAAACAGTAGAGAGTGTTTGTTGAAGTTTTCCTAATAAGCCGTTTATTAAGTGGAATAAAACTAGCTCGCTGGACAAAACCCATGTTTGATATTTGAAGCTAAAAATTAAATACTTTGCAATGCCTCAACTAAGTCATCATCTGAAAAAGGCTTGGTCACATAGGCATTAGCACCTAGTTTTTTTGCCCACATTTTATCGACACGATTAGACTTACTTGAAACAATGATGATTGGTATTGCTGCTGTTTCTTCGTCGCGCTTTAAGGTACGGCAAGCGTGGTATCCATCGCCATCTTCCATAATGACATCTAGTATGATGACATCAGGCTTTTGTGATTTTGCACTGTCGGTGGCTTCATTGCCTGAATTGACTGAAGTAACATTTAAACCTAAACCTTCTAAGACTAAAGATAGACGTTTTCTATCGGTTGCGGAGTCGTCTGCGATGAGTACATTTTTTATTGATGTCTTTAGCACGGTATTTCCTTTGGTGTTTGTAAACTTTTGTCTACATAAGTAGGTGGACAATCATAACGGTGTTTAACTCTTGCTATGTTATAAATTATGATAAATGGGAGCAAAGTACTGTTAGATGCGGATGCAGAGATGTCTATCGTTTTTTTAAGCAACTTTAATACAGTAGTCAAAACAAGGCATAATTACTAATAGGATATTTTTATAAGTGTGATTAATTTAGATTAATGATAGAGGTGTACCACTTTCACAATAGTATTTTATTTTACCATTTGAATTTTTGATTTTTACGGATGGCTATATGATAAGGTTTACATTATTTTTAGAGTAAAATACAAGCAGGTATTATCAATATAATTCAAGTGTGTATTTGAAGAAAAAACTTTCATAGAAGGCGTTATGATATGCTTTTTTTGCGTATTATTTGCTCTTTAGTTGTTGGTGTTTTTGTCGTTTCTAAACCTGTGCTTATTATTTTTTACTCGCTATTGAAGTGAAGAGAGGGTTATCTCCCGATTAAGACCTAGATTTAGGGTAATTTCTGAATATTTGTTATCACAACAGACCATAAAAAGCAGGAAATGCTAAAATACTCGATAGAACCGCTACT
>CAZQTJ010000025.1:0-11848 GCA_964596035.1 uncultured Cocleimonas sp.
TAAGCTTCTCTGTTAAAATCTCTCCAGAATAACTAAATTTAATAAGAGGCTATTTTCTATGTCATCAATTTCTCGCCATCAAACAGTCTGTGTTCAAGTCGGTCATATTTTAGTCGGTAGCGATGCGCCTATTGTGGTGCAGTCGATGACAAATACCGATACGGTCGATGTGGTGCGCACGGTAAAACAAGTCGCTGAGTTAGCTAAAGCGGGTTCTGAGTTGGTGCGTATTACCGTTAATACGATTGAGGCGGCGGAGGCGGTTCCTGAAATTCGTGCGCGTTTGGATAAAATGGGTTGTGATGTGCCGTTGATTGGTGATTTTCATTTTAATGGGCATAAGCTCTTAACCGCTGTTCCTGAGTGTGCTGTTGCTTTGGCGAAATATCGTATTAATCCTGGTAATGTCGGGCGCGGAAAACGCCGTGATGAGCAATTCTCACAGATGATCGCGTTTGCTGTTAAGTATGATAAACCTGTGCGTATTGGGGTAAATTGGGGGTCCTTAGATCAGGAGTTATTAGCGCGGAAGTTAGATGAAAATGCATTGCTAGATACTCCAAAAGAAGTGACTGAGGTTCAGCATGATGCGTTAATAGAGTCAGCACTTTCGAGTGCAAAAAAAGCGGAAGAATACGGACTGGCGCACAATAAAATCATTATTTCTTGTAAATTAAGTGGTGTGCAAGATTTGATTCGTACTTACCGAGATTTGGCCTCGCAGTGTGATTATCCATTACATTTAGGACTGACAGAAGCAGGCATGGGAAGTAAAGGTATTGTTGCTTCAACGGCTGCCTTGTCGGTGTTATTACAAGAAGGCATTGGCGATACTATTCGTATCTCGCTCACCCCAGAACCCGGTGCGCCACGCGAGAAAGAAGTGATTGTGGGGCAAGAGATATTACAAACATTAGGCTTGCGCTCCTTTACGCCACAAGTCATCGCTTGTCCTGGTTGTGGTCGTACAACCAGTGACTATTTCCAACATTTAGCTGAAGATATTCAGTCGTATTTACGCAATCAAATGCCTGTATGGAAAGAGCAATATAAAGGTGTAGAGGAAATGTCGGTTGCGGTTATGGGCTGTGTTGTTAATGGTCCTGGTGAAAGTAAACAGGCCAATATTGGTATTAGTTTACCTGGTACTGGCGAAAAACCTGTCGCCCCTGTTTATGAAGATGGCGTTAAAACAGTGACGCTTAAAGGTGAGCAAATAGCGGTTGATTTTCAGGCGGTTGTGGATGCTTATATTGACCGAACCTATGCGGTTCACTGATTGTATTTTTGTAACCGTTTAGATGCTCCTGAGATTTGTCAGTTAAGGTGACGGTTATTATAAAACAAGCCACTGTTTAATAATTTCATCAGCGGATAAATGTTGGATGGAAGCGAGTGCGTTGCGACGCATTTTTTCTTGTAGAGGCTCATCAAAATACAGCGTGTCAATTGCTTCTGTCATTGCGCTACTGTCTTCATTTTTCACTAATAAGCCATTTTCATTATGGGTGATAATTTCTCGTGGCCCTGTCGGGCAGTCTGTGGCAATAACAGGACATTTTGTTGCTAAAGCTTCAACTAATACCATCGGAAAAGCTTCGGTTCGGCTAGAGAGCGTAAGAAATTTAGCGCCTGCTAGGTAGGGATAAGGGTTCATTTGTACGCCTGCTAAATGAACGTTGCTAGATAGGTTTAATGCTTTTATTTGTTGCTCTAAGGAGTCACGCATCTCGCCTTCACCTACGATAATCAAATCGCAATGTTGATGTGTTTTCGAGTTTGCATAAGCCTCTATTAATAGGTCAAAACGTTTAACTTCATTCAATCGTCCGAGTGCAACAATATAGGGTTTATTATGTTGATAAGGACTTGTGCTTTGTTTCGCGATTGCTTCTAAATCAACAGGGTTGTAGATGCGTGATACGTGCTTTAAAGCAAAATCTTCTTTGAGAATGTCTGCCACATCATCTGAGACTGCAATGATTTGTTTGGCGCGATGATAGGTTAAACGCAGCAGTGCCTTTTCAAAAAAAGATAATAGTTTTCGTGGGTTGCAATGAACGGAAAGTACCGACTTGGAGCTTGCCATAGCCGTAGGAAAGTTTGCCGTTTCCATAAAGCTGAAAATGTGGTCGTACTGCGCTTGTTTGAAGTGTTGATGCAAGGTGTGGGCGCGTTTAAAAACATTAACGACCTTAGCTAAAATACTTTGTTTCTCAGGACATTGTAAATTTACAATATTGCCTGTGGGTTGATAGTGAATATTTTTGTCCTGAAAAATGAGAATGCGAACATCATGTTTTTTAGCCAGTGCATCGGCTAAATTAATTGCAACACGCTGTCCGCCACCGAGGTCAAGGTCGGCTATTACTAAAGCTATTTTTTTCATGGGATTCTTTTTATTGTTTTAAAATTGCTTATATCATCCCCTATTTTTAGTTTTGAAGTAAATAGAATCACGACTAAGTACCCATGTATAACTAATCTAACAAAATTTGCGAAGGATATTTTAGGAGTAGTTTCTAATTTGTTTCAATCTTATAAATTAAATCAACACTTTGCGCATCTGCTCCTGCTTGGGCTTCTAAATCTAGGTATTTATTCACTTTATATTCGATGGCGATTTTTTGCATGGAGTCAAATAAGCCAACGATATAGCGTACATAGGTGCGTGAACCTAGTTTTTTTCCTAATCTCAGCTCGCTCTTTTTTAGATCATCTTTAGCAACAAAGCTTAGGTCATCCAAGCCGAGCGAGTTACCGATATTTCGTAATAAACCATCACCATTAACGACATTTAAACTACGTACAGCCTGCATTAATAATGCGGTTTGGCTGCCTGTAATATCGTCGAGACTTTGCCCTGTTAAGAGGTAACTGAGGATATTACTTTCCGAAAGCGTTGGTGTGGAGAATAGTTTTGTTTTAGGGTGAAGTAATGTGCCTGTCAGATGGATACCAGCGGTAATATCATTAATATTACGCACCGCTTTGACATCCATACCGATAACAGAAGGGGGGCCGTTAAAGACGAGTCGTCCATTATTGATGACTAGATTTTGTCCGTAGGCTTGATATTTTCCTTCTATAATTTTAACGCTACCTTGAGTGGTGATGTCTTGTCGATTATGCGAGACATTAATAGAGCCACCTAACTTTGTATCTAATCCAAAACCTTTGAACTTGACGTTATTACCTAAAGATACCGTCAGATTTGGACGTATTTTTAGTGCGGAATATTTTCCGTCTGCCTTTTTTTCTCCAATCACAATCACATCTTCAGATTCGCTAATGGTCGATTCTGGTATTGCATTAAGGGTGATTTGCGCATTGGGGATATGTATTTTACCTAGAATCTTGACCGTTTTAGGGCTGATTTTAACGGTAAGATTAGGGTTCATAAGCGCACGAACTTCATGTGTATTGATGAATTGTAAGTTTTTGCCGACAATTTTCATCTCGCCTTTGAGCTGGCGTAAATCCCTTAAAGAAAGATAGCCCGATATTTTTGCCTGACCTGCACCTGACTGTAAAGCGCCATTGATGATGGCTTTATTGGCATCGTTAGCATTAATACTCAGGTTAATATTGCGTAGATGCGTACCGACTTCTGGAAGCTTAATAGCGGCATCTTTTAATGCTATTTTTCCTGTTATTTTAGGACTAAGCAAACGACCATTAAAAGCAATATTGCTGGATATTCTTCCTGATAAGTTGCTGGTTTGTGGAATAAAGGGCTGTATCCAACGGATATTAGGCATGTCAAAAGTCGCCTTACCTTGTATGCGATGCGCATTGCTATTCGCGCCTAAGGTGATTTTTGCATCGGCTGCTAAATTTCCACGCTTGTCTAACTGTATTTTTGCTTTGCTGATAATGATTTTGTCGTTGATGGTCGCGCTAATTGACGCATTATGATAAGCAAAATTCGTTTTAGAACCTTCTTCATCAATATACGTTAGGCTATTATTGGGAAGTTGAATAGCAACATTACCGACTGTTTTGCCGCGTTGTTGTGCCAATTTAAAAGAGCCATTCACACTCCCTTTTAGCTTGATATTTTGCGGTATCCAAGGCTGTGCCATCAGCAATGGCAGGCGTGAAATTTTACCCTTAGCACTAATTTGATGATGATTCCCTTGCTTCGCCAGCGTGATATTTGCATCTGCCTTTATCTCGCCATTATTTTTAAGTAGCAAGTTGGTATTCGCCACAATTCTTCTACCATCAATCGTCGCTCTCAGTTTAAGAAATTTATAATCAATCACTTGTTTATCGTGATCTTTTCCAAAGACTAGCGAGCTTGGTGGTAAATCGAGCGTGGCTTCTCCTACCGTTTTACTTCCAATAATCTGCGCTTTAAAACGTCCGTTGGCACTGCCTTTGAGCTGTAATGTTGTTGGTAGCCAAGGTCTTGCCATCGACAAGGGTAAACGCGTTAATTTGCCTGTTACATTAATTTTTGGCTCACCACCCGTTTTAGATAAAATGATATTGGCATCGGCAGTTAACTCTCCACGATTTTTAAGGAGAAACTTTGTATTAGCCGTTATTTTTCTGCCATTAATCGCTGCCCGCAGTTTAAGTGACTTATAGTCGATTTGTTGCTTAAGCTTACCGTCATCAAAGCGTAGTGAACTGGGCGGTAAATCAAACGTTGCCTCGCCTACCATTTTATTAGCAATGTGGCGCACTTTAAAACGTCCATTCACGTTGCCCTTGAGTTGCAATGTGTTTGGTAACCAAGGCTTTGCCATTAACAAGGGAATGCGAGTGAGCTTCCCTGTTGCATTAATTTTGGGAGCGCCACCCTTTTTAGATAAGGTGATATTGGCATCGGCAGTTAACTCACCACGATTTTTAAGGAGCAAGGTTGTATTAGCCGTTATTTTTCTGCCATTAATCGCTGCTCGCAGTTTAAGTGACTTATAGTCGATTTGTTGCTTAAGCTTACCGTCATCAAAGCGTAGTGAACTGGGCGGTAAATCAAACGTTGCCTCGCCTACCATTTTATTAGCAATGTGGCGCACTTTAAAACGTCCATTCACGTTGCCCTTGAGTTGCAATGTGTTTGGTAACCAAGGCTTTGCCATTAACAAGGGAATGCGAGTGAGCTTCCCTGTTGCATTAATTTTTGGGGTGCCACCCTTTTTAGATAAGACGATGTTGGCATCTGCGCTTAACTCGCCTTTATTTTTCAGGAGTAAGTGTGTATTTGCAGTTATTTCTTTATCATTAATAATCGCTTTAATAGTGATGGATTTATAATCTAGGTGTTGCTTGTTTTTCCCCTGACGATATAAAACCGTACTGGCTGGAAGTTGGATAGAAACCTCTCCCTTCGCTTTACCATTGACTTGATGAATGTTGTAATGCCCATTGGCAGAACCTTTTAATTTTAATCCTTTTGGCAGCCAAGGGTTGATTAATGCGAGTGGAGTACGCTTGAGTTTTCCTTCGACATTCACGCCTTTTGCGGTAGACCAGTTGACTTTTGAGCAGCTGCTAGCGGAGTGATTTGATAAGCAAAATTGACTGCTTTTAATGCTGTCTTTAGACGCGCTTATCTGTACAGGTTTTTGCAGTTGCCATTTTGCTAACTGCTTGGTGTCGAGCTGTAATTGCTTAATCACCCCTTGCCATTGTTGATTTTTCCATGCCCCTTGTGCTTGTAGTTGTACTTTTGCTTCGCTGTGAGTGAGACTAAGTTTAACGCGATGATTATCAATTTTTCCTGAGGCATCGATGTTGGCATGACTAATTTTTTGTTGATCTAAATCGAGATTATTTAAGCTTCCTTGTAAGCTATAAACTCCTTGTTTTGTTTGTGCAACTAAATTAGCGGAGCCAAGTTGGTACGCCTGATATTTAATATTTTCGGCATCTAGTTTAGCGTTAAGAATAGGTTGCTCAAGTGTTCCTTTTAAAGTGCCATTAGCAATTAATTTACCCGATAAATCAGGGAGTAATTGCTGAAGTTTGCTTGCGTTAATATCCCAGCTAAGATTAAAAGGAGGACTTGCTTTACCATTGGCTTTAATTTTGTTGCTTCCTAACTGTGCCAAGATATTTTGGATGTTTATATCTTGGTCAATATGTTGCAACTGTCCGCTGGCGGTGATTTTTTTATTTTTAAGCACGCCTGATAGTGAGTGTAAATTTAATGTGCCATGCACGCTATCATTCTTATATCCGCCTTGATAATTTAGTTTAGCGTCAAATTGTGCTGGCCAATCAGGAACGTATTTCGCTAATTTTATCCGCTGGACATTACCGTCAAATAGCCATGTTATTTCAGGTGTCCATTTAATTTCCGCTTTGCCATTTATATTGCCATCAGCACTTTTTGTATTGATACGAGAAAGCTGGACTTGATCGTAATCTCCCGCACCTGTTAGCTGAATGTTATGAAAACCTGCCTGTGGATTATCCAAAGCACCATTGAGTTTAAAACGATAGGCGGTGAGTGTGCCTGACAAGTCTATATCCGCAATCAGTTTGCCAACTTGAGCTTGCTGAAAGTTGATTGTGCCGAGTGCTTTTATGGCGTGAGGTTGAGTCATTCCCATCACAACATTATTGAGTGAAACTTTGAGAGGCGCGCCAATAATAATAGGCTCTGCTTTAAAGGAATGAGCGGAGAGCTTACCGTTTTCAATATCAGCGCGTTGCAGTACGATATTTTTAATGGCAAACAGTGTTTTATTTTCACGCATAATTTCAAAGGACTTCAGCTTGACGGAATCCATTTTGAGATTAATCGGTAGTGAAAAATCAGGTAGAGAGTTGATTTTCTTTGCGGGTGTGTCATCACTTTTTGGTAGGTGAATGATAAAACGGTCGATATTAGCAGTAGGAGAATAAAAGCGTTTATTCTCTATATCAAAGCGTGGTTTTCCAAGCCCTACGCCTACCGCTTCAATCCCTAAGGATGGATCGTTCCATTTTAAGCGATCAATTTTTAATTGACTCAAAAATGTTCCACTGAAGCCTTTTATATTTAAGCCTTGTAAAGAAGAACTGGCAATTTTGCCTATCAAGGCGGGACCGAGAGGCGTTGTAAAAATTAAAACCAGCAATAGCAGAATACTTAAAAAAAGTATCTGTACAAAAGCAATGGGAGAAAATAAATGATGGCGTAAACTCTCCCTCACAAATCAGCTCCAATACTCAGGTGCAAACGCGGGTCAGCAAAGCGATCTTTTGGCCAGCCAATATCAATACGCACAGGACCAACGGGTGAACGCCAGCGTGCGCCGATCCCCATGCCGAGTTTTAAATCTTGGCTTTTCCAATTGTTAAAAGCATTGCCCGCGTCAATAAAAGCCGCAGCGCCCCAGCCATCCATAACGGGGTAGTCATATTCAAGACTGCTCGTTAACAAGTGTTGCCCACCAACAATACTGCCATCTGTATTGCTTTCGCCGAGACTTTCAAAGGCATAGCCTCGCACGCTTTGTCCACCACCTGCAAAGAAGCGCAGGCTTTTAGGTAATATTTTCAAATCACCGATGAGTGTGTAGCCAAGATTTAAACGACCGATAAGGCGACCATCACCTAGTTTTTTGATGTATTTACCGCTCCCCCTAAACTGTAAGACTGTTTGATCACTTAATAGATTTTTAGCAGCGCCTTGCAGCTCTCCTTTAAGGCGCCAGCCATTAAGAGGGAAGATTAAATTATCCGCTTTTATTTTTTCTGCTTTTAAACCAAGAAAAGTAAGCTGTGTACTTGTCGGCGCTTTGTTATTAACCTGTGTGGTGTCTCGTAAGTAACTAACAGAGGCAGTTTGTTGCCAATCAGAAGGGGTTTTACGGGTATAATCTGCCCCTAGTTTTAAGCTTGTGCTGGTAAGGTCGCCAGTAACATCTTGTTTCCACTCAAAGAGATAACTGAGTGTGTCGTCCTCAGGGTTTGCTTTAGGCTCAGTTAAGCGTGCGCTAAAAGTACTGACTTTTATGGATGCGGTGGCGCTTAAATTAAGGCGTTGACCTTTGCCACCAGTCCAACGACGCTCTAGCTCTGCACTAACTCTAGGGCCGGTATCGGTTCCATAGCCTACTTTAAATTTATAGGCATTGCGTTTTTTTGCCGTGAGTTTAATGTTAATCGGGATATGTTGATTAACCGCCTGTTGGTGCAGTGCATCAATTTTTATATCGGCATAATAGCCACTATTTTGTAATAGTTGTTGTTGGCGTATAAGGCGTTCACTGCTGTATAAGTCACCTTCTTTAATTTGTAAAAAGTTTTGAATAACGGTTTTATTCAGAACGCCTTGTTGTATGTTGATTTTGCCAAAGCGATAGCGCTTTCCTGTGTTAAAATTTAGTTTAACCTTGGCAGTATAGCGTTGCGGATTAACTGTAATTTCATGGGTTTCAAAGGTAGCGTCAAAATAACCAAAGGTTTGTGAAATATCTTTTAGCTGTTTTTTATAGTCGGTATATTTCTTATGGTTAAGAATATCGCCACGCTGGTAGGGTGGTTTGTTGCGAAGTTTTTTAAATTCCGCTTGTGCTAGACCTTCTCCTGTGAGATTGATCTTTATTTGACTGACTTTAATGGGGCGATTAGCTTTAGTGCTGATGGTCAGGTTCCAGCAGTTGTCGATTCGCCGCAAGTTGGGTGTGAATTTTGCATCGTAGTAGCCTACTGCGCGTGATGCTTTCCGAAAGCGTTTTTTTAGTGATTTAACAAATTGTTCAATTTGTTCTTTTTCAACATCGCACTCAGGCACGCGTGTAGGAATATTTAGTTTTAGATTTTTATATAAATCGCCACCCGTTCCTACTAGCTTGATAATGCTCAGTGGTTTTTCTTCTTTTCCTTCAGGGTCCGTTGCGGCGATTAATATCGTCGGTAGTATTAATAGCAAAAGACTGAGCTTAGGACTCAGGATTGAATAACTAACGAAACTTAACGAGCCTTTTTGTCCCAGCTTGAATGGTCTAAAATCGTTGCGTAGAATGACTATGCGCCTTTTTAGATCATCCAATCTGAAACAAAAATTCGACGTTAAGTTCCGCGACTTATTTAATCCCGAGTCCTTACTCAGATATTTCATTGTTCAAAACTCCATCGTAAAAGAGCATTTTGAATCTTAACCCCGCGTCCCCCGCCAGATTTCGTGCCGTTATGTTGTATAACAATAACTAATCGTTTGCCTTTTCTATTTAGCATATAACCTGCAATCGCGGTGACGTTGTTTAGCGTGCCTGTTTTTAAGTGACTACGCCCACGGAGGTCACTTTTGCGAAACCGACGTACCAAAGTGCCATCTAAACCAGGTAGCGATAAAGATGCCATGAATTCTGGCATATAAGGGTCACGATAAGCCGTTTCTAATAACTGCGCCATTTGCCTTGCGCTAATACGAGTGCTTCGTGATAAGCCTGAGCCGTTATCAATAATAATACCCTGTGTGTCGATACCATTATCAGTCAATAAATTGATAATCGCATCGCGTCCTTTTTGTAAGGTTGCGGGTGCGCCGTAGATTTTTGCGCCTAATGTAAGTAATACTTGCCGTGTCATTACATTATTACTCCACTTGTTAATCAAGCGAATTTGTTCACCCAGTGTTAGTGATGAACTAACATGAAGCCGTTTATCCGTTGGTTCGACTTTGCCTATTTTCATGGTTCCTTGCAGTGTACCACCAAGTTCGCGCCAAAAGTCACGAAACCCATTAAAAGCATGTTCTTCGGGTGTAGAAAATGAGCGCAGTATAAATTTTTGACCACATTTTAAGGCGTATTTTCCTTTAATGGTTAAAGTACCATCATCATCGAAACTAAATTTTGGACGATAGTGTGAGCGACGGCATTTTTTAGTGCTATAGCGAATCTTATTATTAAATTTGAAGTTGGGTATAGCGGGGTAAGGCACAACATTGACCGTTTTAGTTTCTTCATCAGGCGTAAATAAAAAACGAGTCGATTGAAAGTTAAACATCAAAGCAGAGGGCGCAGCGTTGTAGGTGCGAAAGGGTTTATTATCAAAAGCCGCAGGGTCAAAATGAAAATCATCGAAATAGCTATTATCAATAATGACATTCCCTTGGATTTCTTTTAAACCTTTTTCGCGTAAGCCACGAATAAATTTCCAATAGTTTTCATAGGATAAAAACGGATCACCATAACCTTTGAGAATGACATCACCCTGTAATACCCCATTTTTTAGTTCTCCTCGTATCCATGCCTCCGTGCGCCACGAATAACTAGGTGATAATATTTTTAGTGCCGCATAGGTTGTTAGTAACTTCATGGTAGAAGCTGGTGCGCGCATCACGTCAATATTATGCGATAACATCATTTGCCTTGAATTTAGATCACGCACATAAATACTGAGGTTTTCAGCAGGTATTTTATATTTTTTTAGGAGCGATAAAATACTATCGGGTAATGTATCCGGCGAGGCGTTGCTCTTAGGGTTGTTAATAAAATGCGTTTGCGCTAACTCAGGCGGCATTAATTTTTCTGTTTGACCTTGGGTATTTTTTGCAACCGTCGGCTCAAGTAATATAAGCAACAGGCAGAAAATTAGAGATTTAAGATTGTTTTTATTATTCATATTTTAGTAAGTAGCTATTGGCTTAACTCAAGCACAAGAATTGAGCTATTTTCGCAGTATCGCCACCTAAGGTCAAAATTATATAAACGCATAGCATAAATCCTATCTCCCGCTTGTTGTTGATATGATGGTCGTGGGTCTAGTTGTAGTATTTGTACAATAAGTTTTTTTAAATCAATCCTTAAATCTTGTTGCTGTTGAGTCTGCTCGCGCTCAAATTGTTCGCACTGTTGGAGTGCCTTATCGGTAAATTGTACGGTAAATAATACCTCAGGAGCAGTCGGTGCAAAGCCTGCTTTAGCGTGAGGTATAGCGTCTGAATAAGGAATATAAGGTTTAATATCGACAATAGGCGTGTCATTGAGCAAGTCACAACCACGTAATAATAACGATATATTGCCTTTCTCTTGATTGACTTTAACTAATTCAACCGCAGACATACCCAATGGATTAGGACGAAATGTAGAGCGACTAGCAAATACCCCAATACGTTTATTGCCTCCTAATCTCGGTGGACGCACAAGCGGTTTCCATCCCATATTTTGTGTTTGATGGAAAATAAATATCAACCAAAGGTGAGAAAATTGCTCAATATCTCTTAGTGTATTAGGGTCGTTATAAGGCGCGGATAGCACCAACTCTGATAGTGCCTCCGTTTCTAACCGAGGTTGACGAGGAATACCAAATTTTTCTTGATAGCAGGACTTGATAAATCCAATGGGAGAGAGCTTGAATGTATTCATAAGGTCACTCTAATATAACAAGTATTAGATTAATCTCATGCAACTATTTATACTATTCGCATGAGCGATAAAAAAACACATGATATCAACGTATCAGTAGATACTTATTATATAGAAGCAGAATCGGATGCAAAAATGAGCCGTTATGTTTTTGCCTATACCATTACCATAGAAAATCGGGGGGAAGTAGCAGCAAAATTATTAACGCGCCACTGGATTATTACAGATGCTAATAGCCGTGTTCAAGAGGTTAAGGGGAAGGGTGTTATTGGTGAGCAACCTCATTTAAAACCTGGTGAGTCATTTAATTATACCAGCGGTACAATGATTGAGACTCCTGTGGGAGCAATGCAGGGTGCTTTCCAAATGGTGACGGATGATGGCGAACATTTTGATGCAGTGATTGCACCATTCTCTTTGGCAATTCCTAATATGCTGAATTAAAAAATGTGCCTGTTCTTTATTCATTAGAGGCTGTTCTAATATGATACCTGAATCCGTGAGGTCAATGCGGATAACAGGGCGTAAGA
>CAZQTJ010000026.1:0-5364 GCA_964596035.1 uncultured Cocleimonas sp.
GGTGAACTCAATTATGCAAAGTTTTTTTAAATTCCGTGCTAAACCAATATCTTACACCCTGTTGTCGCACATTGACCTCACGAACTAATAGTTAACACTTTGATAATTAACAATATAATTGTTATTTGTTTTTTCAATTTTAAATAATCACAGATTGAAACCACTACCCTTGATATTAACAATATGTATAAAAAAATCATCACAACCCATCAAGCATTAACTGGAGTCGCTTGATGGAAAATTTAAAAAACAATCTAGACTTTTGGGGTAGTAAAAAACACATTAGAAACCATGAAAAGTTTCTATTGTAGTATAAAAAAAATAAAAGAGATGTTTCACTCACTTAACAACAAAAATATTCTTTATAAGAAATATCATAGGTATTTAATAATATTAAATTTAATTAACAGATGATTAAATTAACCACACTATCATAAAAAAAACTAATTCCATATATTATTTTAACTTACTTGAATTCTTGCTAACCATCCTGTCTGATGCACCGCTTATTTAATTTCTAAGTCAATATTATGGATAATAGTAAAGCAAAACCAAGCTTATTGCAGCAAGGTTTAAACAGGGAACAAACAAGCACTAGAAAAAAACGGAAACTATATAGCACCACACTCATTTCATTTTTTAGTGCCTTCATCATTCTATTAGCCTCTGTTTTCACGGTTAATATATCAACAATAGGGACAGCCGAAGCAAAGTCAAAATATTCTGAAACAAAAGTAAAGTATAAAAAAGCGTATAAAGGAAAACGCTACAAGCGATCAAAAAAAAAGAAATACTATAAGAAACGCTTTAAAAGCAAAAGGTCAAAAAAATATAGAAAAGGAAAAAAACGTTACAAGAAGCACTATAAAAAACGCTTTAAAAGCAAGGGATCGAAAAAATATCGAAAAGGAAAGAAACGTTATAAAAAACGAAAATATTCCAAGCGTTATAAACGATCAAAATATAAAAAAGCCCGATATTCGAAAAAAAGAAGCAAGCGCTACAAGAGAAAACGTAGATCACGTTATATCACCTGTGACCAATTAAAATCATCGGTCTTACGTCGTAAAGCACGTAAATACCAAAGAACAATTAGTCATGCTGCAAGAACATATGGTGTAAACCAAAACATGATTAAAGCAGTTATTACGGTTGAAACTTGCTTTCGCTCTGGTCTTAAAGGCACTTCTGGCGAAAAGGGTTTAATGCAACTTATGCCTGCAACTGCAAAACGTTTTGGTATAAGAGATCGCTTTAGCACATGGCAGAACATACATGGTGGCACACGCTACCTTAGTTATTTATTACGCCAATATAAAGGTAATAAACGCTATGCGGCTGCCGCTTACAACGGTGGTATGGGAGCGGTTAGTAAAAGAACTGGACCAAAATTTCGTGCCGTGCGGGTTTACTCTGCCAAAGTAATGAATGCTTATCGTAAATTTAACCCGCTTATTATGGTTAGATCCAAGAAGAAACGAAAGTCGAAGAAAAGAAAGAAAAGATTGTAATGAGGAAGCTAAGGAACATAAGCTCCTAATACATTTTAAATCTTAAAAGGGATTGCGATTAATCATCGTAATCCTTTTTTTTATTATGTCATAATCACCCTCTCACTCTATAAATTCGTACAGGTAATAAAATGTCCAATTTCGTATTTTCTACTCAATTAAACCAGTCTATAGATACTGCTATCGAAACATTAAAAACCACATTAATGAGTCATCATTTAGGTATTGTTAGCGATGTTAATGTTGCAACTATCATAAAAAACAAGTTGGATGAGGATATAACAGCCTACCGCATCTTAGGTGCATGTAATCCAAAAATGGCCAAAACAATGATAGAGGCTATTCCAGAAGCAGGTGCACTATTACCTTGTACGATTGTCGCTAGAGAAGTAGAGGGTAATACAATATTTGATTTTATGGATCCTATCGCAGTATTAGGTATTGCCAATAATGATGTGATGAATGCTGTAGCAGCAGAAGCCACTGAAAAACTTAAAGCGGTTATTGTTGATTTAGAAAAATAATAAAACCTATGAGCTTGTCCAAGACCCCCACCCCACCATCATAGAACGACGAGACAATTCCCTATGAAAAAAAGTACTGCTGGAAACATCGCCCATATCCTTACCGAAGCATTGCCTTATATCCAACGATATTCAGGTAAAACTATTGTCATTAAGTATGGCGGAAACGCCATGACAGATGAGAGGCTTAAACAAGGCTTCGCTCGTGATATTGTATTGCTTAAACAAGTTGGCATTAATCCTGTGATTGTTCATGGTGGTGGTCCCCAAATTGGCAATTTGCTTAAACAGATTGGTAAAGAAAGTCACTTTATTGATGGCATGAGGGTCACGGATAAAGAAACAATGGATGTCGTACAAATGGTTCTTGGTGGATTGGTGAATAAAGATATTGTCAGTCTTATAAATCAAGCAGGTGGGCGAGCGATTGGTTTAACAGGAAAAGATGGTAATCTTATCCGTGCAAGTAAACTCGTATTAACCAAAAAAGCTAAAAATAAGCAACCTTCTGAAATCATTGATCTTGGGCATGTTGGCAAAGTCGATAGTATCGACCCTGCTATTCTTGAAATGCTAGATAATAAAGACTTTATTCCTGTTATCGCTCCTGTGGGCGTTGGTAAACAGGGCACATCTTATAATATCAATGCTGATAGTGTTGCTGGAGAAATGGCCGCTGTGCTCAAAGCCGAAAAGCTCTTGCTGCTAACCAACACACCAGGTGTTTTAGACAAAGAAGGGGAGTTATTAACAGGACTAAATAAACAGCGTATTGAAGAACTTAAAGAAGATGGCACTATTCAAGGTGGTATGATCCCTAAAATTGATTGTGCGCTTGATGCGGTCGAAGCAGGTAGCAAATCATCTTGTATTATTGATGGTCGTGTCGAACATGCCGTTTTGTTAGAGCTATTAACAGATAATGGCATCGGAACACTTATCAGTTAAAAATTAACAAATTTTCCGCAGTAGGCTCTCAGATAGCCTCCTCGCTAGACTTAGACTTTCTTTTAGATCGAAACCAGCGCCATATATAACTATCAGGCATGTCTTCACCTGTTATGATATAAGCCAGTGAGTTTACATTATGACTAAGTGTGTTCATGTGCCTACGTGCTTCTAATGTGCCGCACATTAATACTCTATCTCCATGCCGTAAAATTCGATTTGGCTCAGGCAAGATAACATTACCTTCTCCTCGTTTTAGAAATAAAGGTATTGCAGATATGCACTTATCACGATTAACTGGATCTTTTAATAAATCATTAACCAGTATTTGATAGCCCTGATCTAATATAGAACAAAGCGCAGGTGCTTTATCTGGATATATTCTAATTTCCCATAACTCCAAAGTGTCATTATCAGTCACGCCAATCACTCTACTGACTAATTCATTGGCACGATCATTATTAAAGCGTGAAATAATACGTAAAAAATCACCTAGCAAAGGAGTGCGTATTAGCGCAAATATTTTATTGGCGACGACTCTTCCCCGTTGCATCAATAAATCCAAATCGGCCGCATCAAAAATATGATGATTATGGTCTTCATTCTGTCTTGCTACACGAAACATATCAGGGTTAATTTCGTTTGCCGTCATTAGAATTGATAAGTTATTCGCATCATTTGCAGTACCTGCAATAATACCGACTGCTGACTCGATCCCTGCTTTCTTGAGCGTTGCTGCTTCTGTTGCACGCCCAACAACTGTTCCAGAAGGAACAGCGCGCTTATTTCTATCAGACTCTATAATTCGTAAATCTTCTCCTTCACCATCTAAGTGTCGATATAAAGCCTCGCCAAACTTTCCAAAGCCACAAATTATCCACATGCCATGATTAGGAAAAACAGGCTCACTAAGACGATCACCTGATGCCGCTGTCATCCACTCAAATAGGCTTGATAAACCAGGTGAATGCAGTGCTAAAGCCAGATGTGATGCAAATGTCTCAAAAGGGTTGATCACTTCATTTGCGCCAAAGGATAAAATATTAGCTTCTGCTTCTGGTGTCTCTGCTCGTGAAATAAGTCGAACATTGGGGTTTAATAATTGCGCAACAATCGCTACCGTCAAATTAACCGTGTCATCACTTGCTAAACTGATGATACCTGTACACCACGGGTGATTTATTCCCGCACTTTCCAGCACTTCGGAATGAGATGCATCAGCACAGATCCATAAGGGTGGAAGAGAAAAATCAGTGACTTCAATCTCATTGATACGGTCTTGATTGATATCAATAATAACGGATAATATTCCTTCTTTAGCCAATGCCCGCGCTAATTGGCTCCCTGTATCGCCATATCCACAAATAAGATAAAAAGGCTCTCGTACACTGGATACCTTACGGGTAAAACTATTACGCTTTAATTGTTGTCGAAAAGCAGGGTCTTGAAAGGAACTTAAAATAGAACCAATGCTGTATAACCATGCAATAACGGTTGCATATAAAGACAGTAGTGTCCAATAGCGTTGTGCCTCTGTAAATGCATAGGGAATTTCGCCAAAACCAATAGTGGTTCCCATAAAACTAACAAAATAGAAAGCATGGAAAAAGGACATCTGATAAGGCTGTCCTCGATCATCTACACCTGGGATTAAGACAAACCCCGTCATTGAAATGGCGTAAACAAGAATTAAAAATATAAGGGGGGAGCGCAAGCGTCTAAAAAGAATGTAAATTAAGCTAGACATAGTATACGCAGTGACAAGTCAAAATAAAATTATCGGCGGACGGTAATTGTTTCAGCAACCAATAATATGACAGAGGTAACATTTGCTAATAATGCTCCTCCTGAAAGTGAGACAACAGTAGCTAAAGAGCCACCACTTAATACATCATCAAAAATATTTACTGCCACCCCCCAAATAATAGCAGCTGCAATTAGCTGGAGGTCAGCCACTAAACTGGTTGCCAAAAAAACAGCTCCAATATGTGTACGATCACCAAACTTTAAAACCGTGGTAATTAAACTGACAACAATTGCCGCAAATAACTCATATGCATTGTGATGTTCTGGAAGATCGTAACTCCCAATAAAAAAACCAAAGTTAAGTGTTAAGGCTAGTACAATAAAAAATGCAAAAACGACCTTTTCAGAATTCATGTTACCTTATCCAAAAAATTATAATGTGATATATTAGACTCTATTGACAGTTTGATGATTACTTCCCTTTTTTGCCTTAATTATAGAAACAAAAATTGACTTAAAAGTAAGAATATAAACAAATATCCACAACCCTAAAACATCATATAGAAAAAACTATTGCTATAGTAACATTCCTTTATAGTAATTTTACTACCAGCTTATAAAAACTCTAATTTAAG
>CAZQTJ010000026.1:5464-11805 GCA_964596035.1 uncultured Cocleimonas sp.
AGTAACATTCCTTTATAGTAATTTTACTACCAGCTTATAAAAACTCTAATTTAAGCGTGGAGTTTACACATATAAAGAACACTTCCAACGCAGAAAATAAGGCAAAATTAAGGGCGTTAACTGAGTAAGTTATGCTTAAGCTTTAGGTAAAGTCACCCCTTCTTGCCCTTGATACTTGCCACCACGATCTTTGTAAGATGTTTCACAAATATCATCTGACTCAAAAAATAACATTTGAGCAACCCCTTCATTAGCGTATATTTTTGCAGGCAAAGGGCTTGTATTTGAAAACTCCAGTGTCACATGCCCTTCCCACTCTGGCTCTAATGGCGTTACATTGACAATAATGCCACATCGCGCATAGGTCGATTTACCTAAGCAAACCGTTAAGGTGCTTCGCGGTATTTTAAAATATTCCACTGTTCGTGCTAGCGCAAAAGAATTAGGCGGTATAATACAAACATCCGATTGCACATCGACAAAACTACTTTCATCAAATGCTTTAGGGTCTACAACTGCTGAGTTTATATTAGTGAAAATTTTAAACTCATCGGCACAACGAACATCATAACCATAGCTAGATGTACCGTAAGAAACGATGCGCTGCCCCTCTTTCTCTCGCACTTGCCCTGCTTCAAAAGGACTAATCATGCCCTCTTCCAGAGCCATTTTACGAATCCAGTTGTCTGATTTAATACTCATATTTCAATTATCTTTCTTTTAATATCTTTTTAATGATATTGATAAGGGACGGCGCTAACTATCGTGACAATGAGGTACCGCCTGTACGACTAAAGGGCAAGTTAAACCATGGGAAATGAATAGAGCCTGATAAATCATATTTCAAATCACGGCTACTTATCAAGTTAGGTAATAGATTTAACATATTGCTAAAACTAAAAACAAGCGGTACCGCAACAATTTTAGACTCGCCACCTCCAATCGTCACTTTTTGTTCTCTTGTTCCATTGGCAACTTCGATACCATTAAGGCTTAAACCATAGTCAAAACCTGATAGGGGAATTGGAAAACGATTAGGGTTTTTTATTTTTATTAAAAATTTAGCCGAACCACCCGACAAGCTTAACTTTCCCATTTCTACTTTTTGGATAGAAACCTTTGGACGCTCAACAACGCCTTTGATTCCAGCTGAAGAACATCCAGCCAATAGTGTAATAAGCCCAAAGATCAATACTATTTTTTTTAAAATCATAAAATATCACGCCCCTAATGTTTAAAACTCATACAAAAAATCTGTCTTAATCATACCTGTTCATGCCGAGTAAACATATACAATATTCGATAATATCTATACCTTTTTCGTCTATACATAAAAAGGCCGATATAAAAAAAGCCCTATTAGACAAGTATCTAATAGGGCTTCCTAAAGCTAAAAATTAACTGATTTTATGTGCTTTGAATCACGATATTAGGGAATTTAGTACTATAGTCTTTTGCTTTTTCCGCAAGACGTGATGTCATGGCGCGTGAAATATCCTTATATAATTCCGCTATTTTACCATCAGGATCAGATGCTACCGATGGATTACCGCTGTCCGCTTGCTCACGAATACTCATATCCAACGGCAATGAACCAAGATAATCAACGTCATGCTCATCTGCCATGCGTTGTCCACCGCCCTCACCAAAGATATGCTCAGCATGTCCGCACTCACTACAAATATGAATGCTCATGTTTTCGACAACTCCCAAGACAGGCACTTCAACTTTCTCGAACATTTTCAAACCTTTGCGCGCATCAAGTAAAGCAATATCTTGAGGTGTTGTAACGATAACGGCACCACTTACAGGAATTTTTTGTGACAAAGTAAGCTGTGTATCACCTGTTCCTGGAGGCAAGTCAACGATGAGATAATCTAAGTCTCCCCAGTTCGTATCATTAAGTAACTGCTCTAAAGCTTGAGTTACCATAGGACCACGCCAGATCATTGGTGTGTCTTCTTCTACAAGAAAACCAATCGACATTGCTTTTAAGCCATAGTTTTCCATTGGTTCTAATGTTTTACCATCTTTAGATTCTGGGCTACCCGACATGCCCAACATACGTGGCTGACTTGGTCCATAAATATCCGCATCTAAAATACCAACGCTTGCACCATCAGCAACTAAAGCCAATGCTAAGTTAGCTGATGTTGTCGATTTTCCCACACCACCTTTACCAGAAGCAACCGCAATAATATTTTTGATACCTTCAATGCGCTTTAAACTCTTTTGTACAGAGTGAGCAGACACACGTTGCTCCACTACCACCTCCGCAGTATCAATAGCTGCATCTGCTTCTAAAGCCGCTTTTACTTCTGCGCCTAACTCATCACGATATGAACCAGCAGGGTAGCCTAATTCAATACGTACGAAGACCGTAGCGTCTTTTATCTCAACAGATTTGATCGTATTTGCAGAAACTAAATCTTTCTCTAAGTATCGATCCTTAACTTCTTTTAGCAACGCATCAATATTCTCGCGTGATAGCTCTGACATGCTCTATGTCTCCGTATATTTAATAGTAACTGAAGGGTGATAATAAAAGAGTCTTTATAAACTAACAATAACCCTAAATTAATATACCCCACTGATTAAGTCAGGATTCTACACCAAGCTAATCCCAACAAAAACTAGACAATATCTATGGGCATTACAAAAAGACATCAAGGGCTAAAGTAAAATGCTGATTAAATCACATAGAAAAATACTGTATGAGCCTATTCTCAAAACCTCGATTAAGAAATTTATGTTATACTAAAAAATGGATCTATTGAGTAGTGGACATTCACATAAAATGAATACAAAAATTATAATTACATGTGCCTCATTAGCGTTGATGTTAAGTGCTTGCGGTGGGGGCAAGTCGATCTTGCCAGAAGTGCAACCACCTTCAAATAATGCGCATACCCGACTTCAACGCAGCATTAGCAATGAGGCACTTGAAAAAGATATTAAACACATGATGTTGGCTACCTATGGAAAAATAGCACCTCTCATTATGTACTCTACAACAGGGGCTGGTACTGCTGATACGAGAGCCAACTATTCTACTACCAACACACAAGAAACGGATGTTGATGAGGCCGATCGTTTAAAAAATGATGCATCCTATTTATATGTTGCTTCTTCCAAAGAGCCTTCTATTAAAATTTTTTCTACCCAAAGTGGAGAAGCCGTTTTAAGTAGCACGACAAGCATCACTAATGATAATTCACAAGCAATCTCAGGGCTTTATTTAGCTAAAAACAAATTAATTGCACTTTCAGGACATAATAGCTATTTCTGGGATCAATGGTTTAATCCCAATCACTGGACTGATCGTTCGACAAGGCTTGATTTTTTCACCACACAAAATGGTCAACTCAATAAAATAAATAAGCTTAACATTGACGGGCAATTAATTAGTAGTCGTCGCATAGGCAATACGCTTTACCTCGTCACTCGTCATACACCTTCGCTAAAAGGACTAATCGATTACCCTTCAACCGAGCAAGAAGTTAGCAAAAATCGTGAACTCATCAAGTCAGCCTCACTTGCCGATTTTTTACCTAACTATACTATTGATGATGAAAACAAAGGCGATATTTTATCAGCAGAAAACTGCTTCACAACAAACGATGCCAAGTCTGAAAATCAACAAGCTAGTATCATCAATATATTGACGATTGACTTAAATAATACCAGCGAAAAGCCAAAAGGCAGTTGCTTTATCGGTGCGGCTGAGGCTTTATACGTCTCCTCCAAGTCGCTGTATTTAGCAACAACGCAATATAACTATCAAACTGCAAATAATATTGCTGCATATCCCCCCAGTATCACCACCGATATTCATAAATTTTCACTAAATGAAACCTCTGTTATTTACAAAGGATCAGCACAGCTTGCAGGTCATCTTGGCTGGAAACAAGACGCTAAGTCATTCCGCATGGGCGAGTACAATGACATATTAAGAATTATTACTTATACGGGTAATAGTGTCAGTAGCAACCCATCGCCCGCTAAACTCTTTATACTCAAAGAGGATGACAATAGCGCTTCTGAAAAGCTGAAGATAATCGCCACATTACCGAATGACAATCATCCTGAACCCTTAGGCAAAACAGGTGAACAAATTTACGCTACTCGTTTTATCGGAAACAAAGCCTATCTTGTCACCTTTAGAGCGACCGATCCTCTGTATATTTTAGACCTATCTGACCCAAGTGATCCTGTTGTAGCAGGTGAGCTTGAAGTGAATGGTTATTCCGATTATCTACATCCTATCAATGAAAACTTAGTATTAGGTATTGGTAAAGATGCTATTGCTGCTACCGCTCCAGATTCTGGTGATAACAGAGGAGCATGGTATCAAGGCGTAAAGTTGACCTTATTTGATGTTAGCGATCCTCAAAACCCTTACACTCGTAGCCAACTATTGATTGGAAAACGAGGAACTAACACCGCCGTTTCTTATAATCATCGTGCCTTCACATCTTTGTTACGTAGTAATGGAGATTTAAATATTGCATTCCCGATTAGTGTTCACGCCAACGAAATGACTTCAGAAGGTGATACTGATATCACATATCATGAGTGGAAATATGATGGTTTATTTCGCTACAACATTAACACCTACACAGGTGACCTTAGCGAACGCACACCTACCATCAAAGCTGAAAAATCATCCACCAATAAAAAACAATCTTCGGGATGGACAAATGATCGCTCTGCTATCATTGGAGATAAAATCTATTACTTACATGGCGATAAGATTATTAGTAGTCATTGGTAAACTACTTTCCAATAATTTTCATTAAAATGCCTTTCAATGACACAACGATTATTGCAAGGCAACTTCAGCTACTAACCCACATTCTTTCTACTGGTTTCTGAAACAATAGTAACAACAATGTAATATCACTTTCCTTTTTACAAGCCCCCTCTAAAAATTAATCTCACACAATAAATAACACAAGGTAATAAGCATGACAGCAACATCATTTCATCCTCCTCAAAGAATTTTAATGGGACCTGGTCCTTCTGATGTAAACCCACGTGTTTTAGAAGCACTTTCTCGTCCAACCATTGGGCACTTAGATCCAATGTTTGTCTCATTGATGGATGAAGTTAAAACCTTACTTCAAGATACTTTTCTTACAAAAAACAAACTCACGATGCCCGTTTCTGCACCAGGGTCAGCAGGCATGGAAACATGTTTCGTCAATTTAGTGGAGCCAGGCGATACCGTTATTGTTTGTCAAAACGGCGTATTTGGCGCGCGTATGAAAGAAAATGTTGAGCGTTGTGGCGCTACTGCTGTCATGGTTCAAGATGACTGGGGCAAACCCGTTGACCCTAATAAGCTAGAAGAAGCGTTAAAAGCCAATCCAGAAGCCTCTGTGGTTGCTTTTGTTCACGCAGAAACATCAACAGGTGCTATCTCTGATGCAGAGGCATTAGTTAAAATTGCCCACGCACACGATTGTTTAACAATCGTAGATGCTGTTACTTCAGTTGCAGGATCAGAGTTACGTGTAGATGACTGGAATATAGATGCCATCTACTCTGGCACACAAAAATGTCTTTCTTGTACTCCTGGTATTTCACCTGTGAGCTTTAGTGAAGCCGCAATAGCAAAAATCCAAAATCGTAAAACAACAGTACAAAGTTGGTTTATGGATTTGAACTTAGTGATGGGATATTGGGGTGAAGGCGCACAACGTAGCTATCATCACACTGCACCTATTAATGCACTTTATGGATTCCACGAGTCGCTTGTTATTCTTCATGAAGAAGGACTAGAAAACTCATGGGCACGTCATGCAGCAAACCATGAAGCACTAAAAGCAGGAATCGAAGCCATGGGCTTAGGTTTCTTTGTTGATGAAGCCTATCGCTTACCACAACTAAACGCCGTCACTCTACCTGAAGGTATCGACGAAGCAGCGGTTAGAAGTGAGTTACTAAACCGCTACAACCTTGAAATAGGCTCTGGATTAGGTCCTATGGCGGGAAAAATATGGCGCATAGGCTTAATGGGACATGCAAGTAGTCAACAAAACGTACTAACTTGTTTAGGCGCATTAGACTCAGTATTAACAGACATGAAAGCAAAGATAGACTCTGGCAAAGCCGTTTCTGCTGCAATGGCATCTTTTTCTTAATCTATAAAAAATACTAGGTGGCTGTCCGAGAACTACCATGATCAATTTTTACACATTGTATATAGTGTTATTTCTTAAAACAAACCACTATATGTAGAAAAAATCTCGAAATTATCCAGTTCTCGGACAAGCTCCTAGTACGTAAGCGTCTCGCCAATACCACCTACAAATACCCATAGATCTAGCTAAGCTAAT
>CAZQTJ010000027.1:0-11333 GCA_964596035.1 uncultured Cocleimonas sp.
TCTAAACCAAATGCTTCGTGCAATGTTCTAACCGCCAGCTCTAGGTATTTTTCATCAACCACTACCGATACTTTTATTTCGGAGGTTGAGATCATACGAATATTGATACCTTCATCTGCAAGTGATTTAAACATGGTACTTGCGACACCTGCATGAGAGCGCATACCGCCCCCTACAATTGATATTTTTGCTATCTTATCATCACCACGACAGGTGTTGGCTCCCATTGTATCGCCTAGGTCACAGAGTATTTTCTTTGCCTGATCATAATCATTGCGATGTACGGTGAAGGTAAAATCTGTAAAACCGTCTGAGCTGACATTTTGCACAATCATATCAACTTCAATATTTTCATCTGATATTGCACCTAATATTTTATAAGCTACGCCTGGCTGGTCTGGCACACCTTCGATAGTTAGTTGTGCTTCGTCACGATTAAAGGCTACGCCACGTACTAATACTTCTTCCATTATATCTTCCTCACGGGTAACGAGTGTGCTTTTACCCGCATCCCCTTCATCAAAACTAGACAATACGCGAATGGGCATATCGTATTTATAAGCAAATTCTACGGCACGAATTTGTAATACTTTTGAGCCTTGACTTGCCATTTCTAGCATTTCTTCCAAGCCCATTTTTGGAATATGACTAGCATTTGCAACCACTCGCGGGTCGGTAGTGTATACACCATCAACATCGGTATATATTTGACATTCATCTGCCTTTAACGCAACGGCGAGTGCTACTGCGGTGGTATCAGAACCACCTCGCCCTAATGTCGTAATATTTCCTTCTGCATCAGAGCCTTGAAAACCTGCAACAACGAGAACATTACCTGCCTCTAAGTCACTACGCATTTTGGTTTCATCAATACCGCTAATACGTGCTTTACTATAGGCGCTATCGGTTTTGATACAGGCTTGTGTACCTGTGTACGACTTTGCAGGACAGTCTATTCCTTCTAGTGCCAAGCTCAATAAACCAATAGTGACTTGCTCACCCGTTGATAAAATAACGTCTTTCTCGCGTGCTGCACCTTTTGGATTGGTTTCATTAATTAGCTCAATTAAACGATTGGTTTCTCCCGACATAGCAGACACCACGACAACAACATCATTGCCCTTATCACGCCAGCGTTTTACACGTTTAGCAACGGCTTGAATTCTCTCGGGGCTACCAACCGATGTGCCTCCATATTTTTGAACGACTAAGCTCATTATGTATTTTCCTTTACCCATTGTGTGACAGAAGCGAGTGCGCCCTCTAGCGCATCAGGGTTATTACCACCGCCCTGCGCCATATCAGGTCGTCCACCACCTTTTCCATCAATTTGACTTGCTACATGCTTTAATAAATCACCTGCTTTAATTTTACTGGTTTCTGCCTTTGTGACACCTGCAACTAAGCTGACTTTGCCATTATTAACCGTTGATAACACCACCGCTGCCTGACCTAATTTATTCTTTAACTGGTCTGCGGTGTCGCGTAGTGATTTTGGATCAACGCCTTCTAAGTTAGCGGCTAACACTTTAATGCCATTGATATCTTCTGCTTGAGAAGCTAAGTCTGATCCTGCTTGCGCCGCTAGTTTTGCTTTTAGCTGGTTTAGCTCTTTTTCTAAATGACGGTTTTTGTCAAGAATTTGACTGACTTTAATAGCTGCCTCATTAACGCCTGATTTTACCTTTTGTGCAATTTGTTGAAGTCGCTCATTCTGCTCATCCACCCAAGCCAAAGCTCCTGCGCCTGTTAAGGCTTCAATGCGACGCACACCAGCGGCAACACCACCTTCGCTGATAATTTTGAATAGACCTATATCACCCGCACGCTTTACATGCACGCCACCACAGAGTTCAGTGGAATAACCAATATTAACCACGCGAACTTCATCACCGTATTTTTCACCAAATAGCGCCATTGCGCCACGCTCAATCGCGTCATCCATACTCATTACGTCTGCTTGAGCTTCAGAATTCAGGCGGATTTGATCATTCACTAGCTTTTCAACCTGCGCTATTTCATCGTGAGTCACAGGGTCTGAATGGGAAAAGTCAAAACGTAGCTGAGTTTCGTTAACCGACGAGCCTTTTTGCTCAACGTGTGATCCTAAAACATCACGTAAGGCTTTGTGCATTAAGTGAGTAGCTGAGTGATTAAGAATAATGGCTTGACGACGATTAGCATCAACCTTCGTTGTGACTGTCTCTGCGGTTGTTAAGCTTCCCTTGCGCATCACGCCATGATGAATAAATACATTACCTTGCTTTTGAGTATCACGCACATCAAAAACACCATTGCTTGTGATCATCTCACCTGTGTCACCCACTTGACCACCTGATTCGGCATAAAATGGAGTCGAGTCTAAGATAACTTGTGCTTGATCGCCCTCTTTTAAGCTATCAACTGTTTTACCTGCAATGAAGAGTTTACTAACGATATTTTCATCTTCAATGTTATCGTACCCGCTAAAGTCGGTTTCACCTTCAACGTTTAGCTTGGTATCATAATTAAGATCAAACTTACCTGCGGCGCGGGCGCGTTGACGTTGTGCTTCCATTGCCTCGTCAAAACCGTCTTGATCTATTTTAAGATCGCGTTCACGAGCAATATCTGCGGTTAAATCTAGTGGAAATCCGTAGGTGTCATAGAGTTTAAACACTACCTCACCAGAAATAGTGTCGCCTGTTAAATCTGCGATACCCGCTTCTAATATTTTCATGCCTTGGTCGAGCGTTTCAGCAAAACGAAGCTCTTCTTTCTTCAAGACTTTTTCGACATTCTCCTGCGCATTAGCAAGCTCAGGGTAAGCCTCGCCCATCTCCTTAACTAATGGCTGTACGAGTTTATAGAAAAAGGCATCATTTAAACCTAATTTATGCCCATGACGTGCAGCACGGCGGATAATGCGACGTAACACATATCCACGACCTTCATTTGAAGGCACAACGCCATCGACAATAAGGAAGGAGCAAGAACGAATATGGTCGGCAATGACTTTTAAAGAGGCATTTTCAAAAGCGTCTGATTTTATGTCAATATCAGCTAAGTCAGCGATGGCTTTAAGTAAATTTTGAAATAGGTCAATATCATAATTACTATGACCCTCTTGCAAAATAGCAGCAAGGCGCTCCAAGCCCATGCCTGTATCGACAGAAGGTTTAGGTAATGGGGTTAGTGTTCCGTCTTGTGAACGGTTGTACTGCATGAAGACTAAATTCCATATTTCGATATAACGATCACCATCTTCTTCTGGCGTACCAGGAGGCCCACCCCAAATATGCTCGCCATGATCGTAAAAAATTTCGGTGCAAGGACCGCAAGGCCCCGTATCCCCCATTTGCCAGAAGTTATCTTTTGCGCCAATACGACTTAAACGGTCTGCTGGTACACCTATTTTATTCAACCAAATATCAGCAGCTTCATCGTCTTCTTCAAAGACGGTTACCCATAATTTTTCAGGTGGCAGTTTGGCAACGACGGTTAAAAATTCCCACGCATAGCTAATTGCATCTTCTTTGAAGTAATCACCAAAACTGAAGTTACCTAACATTTCAAAAAAGGTGTGGTGACGTGCGGTATAACCGACATTTTCGAGATCGTTATGCTTTCCACCTGCGCGAACACAACGCTGTGAGGTGGTTGCGCGTTTGTAACTACGCTGCTCTTCACCAAGAAAAACATCTTTAAACTGCACCATGCCTGCATTGGTAAATAGAAGGGTTTTATCATTACCAGGAATCAAGGAGCTAGAAGCTACTGCCTCATGTTGTTTGCTGGCGAAAAAATCCAGAAACTGTTGTCGAACCTCAGCGGTTGTTATCATTTTAATTCCCATCTTCCAAAATTACAGAGACCGTATTGTCTATGCAACTGAGATGAGATTCAACCTAGAAAAACGCTATCAAAGCAAATACTGAAAAATTGACTATCAACTTATGAAAAAGATGTATCGAAGCAGATGGGGGATAATTAAGATGGCATAAAAAAGGCAGAGCCGAAGCTCTGCCTTAACTAACTGTATTGAACAACTACAATTAACTACTCACGAGATCTAGTGCCTTGCACTGCTGCTGCCATTTCCGCCTCAACAGAATCGTCAATATCCAACTCATCATCGGTATCAACCATTCCTGCATCAGGATCATTGTAAATATTGAGGTCTAGCTTACCTTCACTTTTCGCTACGATTGAAGAGACTGTCGCATCACCTGATACATTAACCGCTGTTCTAATCATGTCCATCAAGCGATCAACACCAAGGATAAGACCGATACCTTCAACAGGCAAACCAACTTGCGTAAATACCATAGACAGCATAATTAAACCAACACCAGGAACACCTGCGGTTCCGATAGAGGCTAATACTGACATTAAGATAACGGTTAAGTAGCCCGAAATTCCTAATTCAACACCATAGACATTAGCGATAAAGACGGTCGCCACACCTTGCATAATCGCTGTACCATCCATATTGATGGTTGCGCCAAATGGAACGGTAAATGATGCTACCGAGTTATTCACACCAAAACGCTGCGTTACTGTTCTCATGGTCACAGGAATGGTCGCATTTGAACTTGCTGTACTAAATGCAAATATTTGAACGTTTCTGATCTTCTTGAGGAACATCGCAGGGCTTAGACCTGAGAATATTTTTAAGGTAATCATTAGCGTAATGAATAAATGGAACATTAAAGCACCGACTAACACAAGTACATAACCTGCAAGAGATGCGAGTAGATCTAGCCCTAAAGTAGCAACCGCTTTTGCGATCAAGGCAAAGACGGCATAAGGTGCAACTGACATCACGATATTAACCATTTTCATCATGATTTCATTGGCAATTTCTGCGCCTTCAACAAAACTCTTCGCTTTTTTTCCTAGCATCAACATACTGATACCAAGCAAGATAGAGAAGAATATGATAGGCAACATATCACCATTTGCCATCGCATTGATTGGATTTTTAGGAATAATATCAATGAATACCTGCGTTAATGGAGGCGATGCTTTACCCGCAAACTCAGCAGTCGTTTCAATATTCATGCCTTTACCAATGCCAAAGGTAACCGCAATCATAATCGCTGTTGCAATCGCAATAGCTGTCGTCATCATGTAAAGGACAAAGGATTTACCACCAACACGACCAAGCATACGCACATCACCGATACCACAAACACCACAGATAAGGGAGAAGAACACCAAGGGAACAACTAACATTTTCAAGGCATTAACGAACATTTTTCCGATCATATGGAATAGACCGTTAACAACGTAGGTATCGACAAAAGGATTGGAGACCAACCCTGAAAGATTCAAACCTAGACCGACGGCTATACCTAGCGCCATGCCTAAGAGAACCTTGACCGTCAGGCTCATTTTTTTATCACTACTCATACTTCACTCCTATAAAGTTTAATTTAACCTGAATCCGTGAGATCAATGTTGTACTGACCTCATAGACTCAGGTTTAAAGTATGCATGCACTAATACAACACAAATAGATTTTGATTAAGCTAATAATGGCTTTGATGATGACTAAAGCGGGGGATTTTTTTATTTTTAAGCGTCAAAAATATTTTATCTGAAAACACTCTTTAAAAACTTAAAGAGACACCTTCACATAAGAACAATTTATGCACACATAATAACAGTATAGGCTTTATTTTTAATTTATCTCTCTTAATTTTGATCAAATTTAACTCGGTTAAATTATAATCGACGAGCGGTCTATCTTACTCCTCCATCCATTTTATCCTAACAAAACAGAAATTAAACATCAGTAATAATACCTCTCAAGCATGGGAATACACTAGCCTGACACACCTAATCAAGGCATAATTACATCTAAGTTAGGGTAGCTGATTTTGCCGTATTTATCGTCGCTGACTCTATTATTTTCATCCTATCTGAAGACCTAAAATGATCCATAATAAAAAGCACGGTTTATCAAATACAAGAAATTTATTCGCTACTAGCGCATTAGCTCTCGCTATAAGCACTGCTATTCCAAGTTATGCGGCTGACTCTGCTCAGCTTAATTTGAAAGGTGCTGATATAAAAACACTGATCGATATGGTGTCACGTATTACCAAGAAAACCTTTATTGTTGACCCTAGAATTAATGGCAAAGTAACTATCGTTACGGGTCGCGATATTGATGAGAATGAGTTATACGAAGTATTTTTATCCGTACTCCAAGTTCATAATTTCTCGGCTGTACCAACAGGCAACATCATCAAAATCGTCCCTTCCAATCAAGCGAAGCAACTGCCTGTCCCTGTTATTGATACCATTGCAGAACTTGAAACCAAAAAACCTGATGATCTCATTACACGAGTCATACGTGTAGAGCATGTCCCTGCTTCTATGCTTGTACCTATTTTACGCCCTCTCGTACCTAGCACAGGTCAACTACAAGCTTACGCGCCAAGTAATACCATTGTTATCTCGGATCGTGCCGCTAATATCGAGCGCTTAATTAAAGTCATTAAAAATATGGATCGTGCTGATGATGAGCAAATGGAAGTTGTACCATTACGCTACGCTTCTGCAAAAGAATTAGCACAAACGATTAAAACCTTAAATAGAACCAATACAAAAATAGGTTTGCCTGGTAAAGCAAAAATCTCAGCTGATGCGCGCACCAACAGCTTATTACTTGGCGGTGATAAATCTATTCGCCAAGAAATGCGTAAAATTATTCGCCAGTTAGATACCCCAAAAAAAGCATTAGAAGTTATTCCATTGCGCTATGCTATCGCCAAAGAATTGGCACAAACCATTAAAAATATTCAAAACACCACTGCAACCGCAAAAGGTGTAACGAGAACAAAACCTATTATCTCAGTGGATAATCGCACCAATAGTTTATTACTTGGTGGCGACTCTGCGACGCGCCAACAGATTAAGCGTATTATTGCCAACTTAGACACCCCTAAAAAAGCACTAGAAGTTATTGAGTTACGCTATGCTGTCGCCAAAGATTTAGCACAAACCATTAAAAATATTCAAAACTCATCTTCAACATCGAAAGGTGTCATTAATAGAAAACCGATTATCTCGGTGGATAATCGCACTAATAGCTTATTACTCGGTGGAGACCCTTCTACACGCGAACAAATCAAACGCATTATTGTTAACTTAGATGTTCCTAAAAAAGCAGAAGAAAAAACGCGCGTGGTTTATCTACGCTATGCTAAAGCCTCTGAAGTAGCCAAAGTGCTAACAGGCGTGTCTAAAACGCAAAAAAGTACCAAAGCAACGGCTAAAGGTGCTGCGGGAACAGCAAAAGCAGATATAGATATACAAGCGGATGATGCGACTAACTCACTGATTATCACCGCAGGAAAAGCCGCACATATCAACTTAGCTAAGGTGATACGCCGTCTTGATGTGCGTCGTGCTCAAGTTATGGTCGAGGTAATCATTGCAGAAGTATCTGAGAACCTTTCCAAAGAAATTGGGGTTCAATTAGCGGTTGGTGGCTCTAAAGGCACTGCACCTGTCGGCATTACAGGTTATCCTGGTAGTAAAGTATCGCTTGCTTCTGTTGCCTCAGGCGCAATACCTTCAGGCGCAGGGATTGTGACAGGTTTAGCGAATACCGTGGGAAACTTCCAGTTTGCAGCCTTGATGAATGCTTTAAGTGGTGATGCTGCCACCAATATACTGTCAACGCCTAATGTGATTGCAATGGATAACGAAGAAGCTAAATTTGTTATTGGTAAAAATGTCCCATTTGTAACAGGTAGCTACACAGGTACAACATCAGGTGCATCAACACCTTCAAACCCCTTCCAAACGATCGAGCGAAAAGATGTTGGTCTCACCTTGAAAATTAAACCTCAGGTTAATTCTGGTAATAGTGTTGTACTTGATATTGACCAAGAAATTTCGAGTCTCGCGGCGAGCAATGAAAGTGCTTCCGACTTAATCACCAATAAACGCGCCATTAAAACCAAAGTCATTGCTGAAGATAATCAAATCATTGTACTTGGCGGCTTAATGCAAGACGACTACACCACTACAACGCAAAAAGTCCCCATTTTAGGCGACCTTCCTGTCGTTGGTAAACTGTTCCAAAACAATCACACGACTAAAGTGAAACAAAACCTAATGATCTTTATTCATCCTGTGATTATGCGCGATGTTTTAAATGCGACAGGGTACACTCGTGAAAAATACAATAAAATCCGTCGCGCTCAACAAGCCAGCAATGTCACTACGCGTGGTCTTTTAAAACAAAAAGCACACCAATTTCCTAAAAATATTAAAAGCGTCACCACACAAAAAATGACACCCGCTCAAATTAGAGCAATGCGTCTAGCTGAATGGAAAAAAAGCCATCCTCAAGGAGGAAGAGCAGTAAGACAACAAACTAACTACAAGCAAAAAATGACTCCTGCACAAATTAAAGCAAAACGCCTAGCAGAGTGGAATAAAGCGCACCCTAAAAAAGCACGCGCACAACCTATTCACTATCAAAAAGCGAGACCACAATACAAAGCAGCACCAAAGCCTGTACAACAAGCTGAACCACAAAGTGCAACTGACTTTTTTGATTCATTCAATAATTGATACGAGATAATCGATGAATGCAGAAACACTAACCGTGAGCAACGATTTAGCAGAAGCAGAGGCTATCGAAGATCAAGAAAATCTCCTTGAGATACTCGACTTTCCCTATACTTTTGCCAAACGTAGCGGCGTGGTCATTACAGACTTTAGTGATGGTGTCTACACCGTCTCTTACAGCGGGCGTTTAACGCCACTGGTTGCCAGCGAGGTACAACGTTTTTTAGGTAAAAAAGTCTCCTACACTGCCTTAGAAAACAACACTTTCGATCAATTACTCGCACGTCATTATGACCAAAGTGGCGATGGTGCGCGTGCGATGATGGAAGATTTAGGCGATGAGCTTGACCTTAACGATGTTGCCGACTCACTTCCAGAGCCTGAAGACTTACTAGAAGCCGAAGATGATGCGCCTATCATTCGTCTTATCAACGCCCTACTCACCCAAGCCATCAAAGAAAGCGCCTCTGATATTCATATCGAGACCTACGAAAACCGTATGACCGTGCGGATGCGTGTTGATGGTATTCTGCGTGAAGTATTAGAACCGCCTCGCGCCCTAGCGCCCTTGGTCATATCACGCATTAAAGTGATGGCAAAACTTGATATTGCCGAAAAGCGCGTGCCACAAGATGGACGCATCTCACTAAAAGTAGCGGGACGCTCTGTTGACGTTCGTGTATCAACGCTACCTTCAGGTCATAATGAACGTATCGTATTGCGTTTGCTTGATAAGCAAGCGGGACGATTAAATCTCAAACACTTAGGCATGGATCCTGTCACGCAAGACCGCCTTACCACTCTGATTAAAAAACCACACGGCATTATCCTTGTAACAGGCCCAACAGGTTCGGGTAAAACCACCACCTTATACGCCGCATTAACCGATCTTAATACCACCTCACGTAATATTATGACGGTAGAAGACCCTATCGAGTATTACATTGATGGTATTGGTCAAACGCAAGTGAATAACAAAGTAGATATGAGTTTCTCACGCGGTTTACGCGCCATTTTACGTCAAGATCCCGACGTGGTAATGATCGGTGAAATCCGCGACATGGAAACTGCCGAAATTGCGGTACAAGCCTCTTTAACAGGTCATTTAGTTTTTTCAACCTTGCATACAAACACTGCTGTTGGTGCAGTCACGCGTTTACGTGATATGGGCGTAGAGCCTTACTTACTCTCATCCAGCTTAATTGGTGTTGTCTCACAGCGTTTAGTACGTTTGCTTTGCGACCACTGTAAAACCCCCTATCAAGCCGATCAAAAAGACTGCGAAACACTGGGCTTTGATGCACATAATCCACCCACACTGTATCATCCTAAAGGTTGTCCACAGTGTAATCACCTCGGCTATAGTGGTCGAAATGGTATCTATGAATTTGTCGAAGTAGACGACCAATGTCGCAATATGATCCACAATGACGAAAGTGAAATAGACATCGAGCGTTACGTTCACAAAACCACCCCTTCCCTACGTCAAGATGGCGCACGTTTAGTTGTCGAAGGGAGAACCTCACTTGAAGAAGTACTTCGTGTCACCCGCGAAGATGCGAAAGTCTAAGCCCGATGCCAGCATTTGAATACACGGCACTCAATGCCAAGGGACAAGAAGAAAGCGGGATGCTCGAAGCGGACAATGCCAAACAAGTCCGCCAAACATTACGTGATGGCAAACTCACACCACTTAAAGTCGAGCAAATAGAGAAAAAAGAATCGCAATCGGACTCAAAAGTACGACGCGCGGGAAAAGTAAATGCTTCAGAACTTGCTTTATTCACCCGTCAACTTGCGACACTAACACAATCAGGCTCACCACTTGAAGAAGCCCTCTCAATTACCGCCAAACAATCCGAACAAAAAAACCTACAACGTATTATTTCCGCCGTGCGCTCACGCGTCATTGAAGGACATTCTCTCGCAGGAGGCTTACAGCTCTTCCCTTCGGTCTTTCCAAAAATGTATCGGGCAACCGTTTCAGCAGGTGAGCAATCAGGACATATTGACGCAGTACTAGAACGTCTTGCCGATTACACCGAAGACCGTCAAGTTCTGCAACAAAAAATATCCACTGCATTAGTCTATCCCGTTATTTTAACCGTTCTCTCTATTGCCATCGTTGCAGGACTACTTGCTTTTATTGTCCCCCAAATAGTCGAAGTCTTTGAAAATATGGGACAAGAACTACCTGTAATGACACGCATGATTATTGCGCTCAGTGACTTTGTTATCGCCAATGGGCTTTATGTCATAGCCGCTATCATTATCGCCATTATTATTTTCAAAAAAATGGTCAAAATCCCAAAATGGGAATACCGCTATCACAACTTTCTATTACGCATACCAGGCATAAAAAAGATGGTACGCGGACTCAATACCGCACGTTTTGCCCGAACGTTAAGCATCTTAGCCTCCAGTGGTGTACCCATACTCGACGCAATGGCTATCTCCTCGCAAGTGATACAAAACGTCCCTATGCGCCAAGCAGTCGATGAAGCAGCGATAAAAGTCCGCGAAGGTAAAGCCATCCATAAATCACTAGAGCAGTCGGGCTACTTCCCACCAATGACCATTTATCTAATAGCCAGTGGTGAAAACAGCGGAAAACTAGACGAGATGCTAGAAAGAGCCGCCGTTCAACAAGAGCGCGAAACCGACAGCATGATGACAGGCATGTTAAGTATTTTCGAACCCATGCTGATACTTATAATGGGTGGTGTCGTCATGACCATCGTGCTTTCTATCTTATTGCC
>CAZQTJ010000028.1:0-5578 GCA_964596035.1 uncultured Cocleimonas sp.
TGGTTAAACTAAATCACATGTTGACCCATTACCCACTTCTAATACGCCATTATCAAACAGATCATTCTTCCAAGAAGGTAAATATTACCTATAGTTTATGAGAAGTTACGAAGCACATATATAAAATCAATCGTGTATAAAAAAAATTCAGATGAAAGGTTCTATTGTTTTAAAAAAAGACTGCTATAACTATAGTCTATCTTTATCACGGGAGAGAAACGAGTGAGGGGAATATGTTAAAACGACTAGAAATTTTTCTGATTGCGGCACTGTTTATACTGATAACTGCGATTATCTTAATTGTCTATACTATGCAACGAGAGCAAGAGTTTAAAGATCACCAGAACATTATCCAACAATCATCAGTGAATGGCGCCAGCTATGCTATTAGTTTGCAATTACTAAATAAACATCGCCACGTAAGATTATTTTTAGATGAGTACACACAGCTTTTTTCACGTTTAACGATGTTTCCTATGGATGAGAAAACCTCAGGCGATATAAAATTTAGGCTACAACAGCGCTTTCCTGATTTTTTTACTTATACCATTACCAATCAACAAGGAATTCCAACACTAAGTGATATGGATTCTCTCGTTGGTGACGCTTGTCAGACTGACTTGAAAAAATTTGCCAGTATTGTTCAAGCAACACACGACACTTCCATACAAAACAAAGTATTTATACATCCTCAACCCTTTCACTATCACTTTGATATTATGGCTCCCTTAAAAGCGAACACAGATAATTCGTCGCTATTTTTTGCTAGTTTTTATGTCAAGGAGATCACTGATATTCTAAAAACACATGAGATACCTGGGCAAAAGCTATTACTCATAAAGCAATCTGATAAAAGCTTAATTGAAGTGAGTAAGGAAGGCGCTAGAGACCAATTATCTCGTGACACTCATTTATCAAGCGAAGAGCAAAATAGTATTAGAGTGTATAAAAACATTCCCAATACAGACTGGCGATTAATTGCATTACCTGATACTGACTTCGAGAAACGTTATCTTTATAATTTATGGAAAGAAGCATTCATTATTATTTTAATTGTGACGCTTGCTTTGCTTTTATTAGTCTTTGTTGTGATTAAATATTCGGGAAGAAAGATTTCCTAAAATAATCTAGTGTATCAGCTAATAAAAAAGGTCGTATGAAATTTCATACAGCCTTTTTTATTATTCCTTATCCCAACAAGATACTCACTGCACGGATAAACTCTTGCTTCTCACTCGACTGTCTTGGTCGAGTTTTAATAATGCTAACAGATTGGTGACGCGCTTTATTCAATCGAGCTGCGTAACGTTGCTGGTATCTTTTATGGCTTATTGACCTTTTTCGATGATGCGATAGCTTGTTGTATACTCTTAATACATTTTTAACATAACGACGGGTTTCACGGTAAGGCGGAATCCCCTTATAACGATCAACTCGTCCTTCTCCTGCATTATAAGCAGCAGCAACGTAACGCATATTAGATTTATAACGCTTCATTAAAAATCTTAGGTATTTAGTGCCACCTTTTACGCTTTGACTTGTATTTGAGCGACGATTCACACCAAAACGTTTGGCGGTTGCAGGCATTAATTGCATTAAGCCTCTTGCTCCAACAGGAGAAACGGCGCGGGAGTTAAAGCATGTTTCTACCGCAGCTATCGCTAATACAAAGTCTGCATTCACATTATGAAGACGTGCATATTTTTCAATGGTTGACTTAAAAGGACGTGCTTTTTTAAGAATGGTGTCTGTTTTCAGATCTGCACAGGTTTTAATCTTAACTTTGCTTTTTGCATGAGCGCCAGTGCTGATTGTTATTAGGGTAAAAATACTTAATCCGACCCAAATACGTTGCTGAATGTTCATTCACTTTTCTCTATGACCTAAGGAGGGGCGCATCCTAACATAGAGTTTTTCTAATGTAAGCCCCTAAACAGCAGTATTATTTATCTACTTGTTAAGTATTTTTTATAATCTTGATAATACATCTACCACCAACAATCTCTGGAACTTCTAATTTTTTTGCATATTTCATTGTGAATTCAGCAGGTAATCGTGACAATTCATCTTCTGGATATTGCCCTTTCATAGCCAAAATTTGTCCATTTTTAGCAAGGTGTTGAGAAGAAGTATTTACAAACTTTAAGACGGACGCGAAGGCTCGACTGATAATAGTATCGAATAAATTGTTAAATTTATGTGTTTCTACACGTGTTTGTAGCACTTTTACATTACTTAAGCCTAATTCAATGACAGCTTGCTGCATAAAACGTGTTTTTTTACCGTTGGTATCCAATAAAGTAAACTGTCTTTGTGGCTGCATAATGGCTAATGGAATACCAGGAAGCCCCCCGCCACTGCCCACATCCAAGCAGTTCTCACCCTTTATATAAGAAGCCACTGAAAGACTATCGAATATATGCACAGGTATCATCTCACGCGGGTCTCGTATTGAAGTGAGGTTGTAAGTCTTATTCCAACGATGTAATAAATCCACATATTGTTTAAGCTGATTAAGCTGTACTTCGCTCGTTGTACAATCTAATGCAGATAAACCCTGCTCCCAAAATTCACTAAGTGATAATGTCGTCATTGTTACTGCTTCACGCCTGTTTTTTATAGTGCTGTTTCTTTAGATGAACCAGTAATAAAGAAATAGTGGCTGGTGTAATACCAGGAATACGTGATGCTTGCCCAATACTCGTCGGGCGTTGCTCCCCTAATTTTTGCAAAGCTTCGTTTGATAAGCCACGCACATTGCCGTAATCAATCTCATTAGGTAGCAAGGTTTCTTCATTACGACACTGCTTATCAATTTCATTTTGTTGACGCTCAATATAGCCTGCATATTTAAATTGAATTTCAACTTGTTCTGCAACACTTTGATTATCAACCGCTTTACCAACACTGGCTAGATTAACCAAAGCATCATAAGTTACATCTGGACGACGTAGTAATTCGTTTAAACGATATTCACGACTCAAGGTTCCTTTAAAAACAGTTTCACTTTCTTCTGCGCTAATATCATCGGGACGTACACAAGTATCTCTAAAGCGTTGCATTTCTTTTTCTATTTGCTCACGCTTATCATTGAATAACCTCCAGCGTTCTTCACTCACTAAGCCAAGGTCATGTCCGATTTCTGTTAAACGCAAATCCGCATTGTCTTCACGAAGTAATAAGCGATGCTCTGCACGACTAGTAAACATACGATAAGGCTCTAGGGTTCCTTGTGTAATCAAGTCATCCACTAACACACCGATATAAGCTTCGCTACGTTTAGGCGACCATGATGATTTTTCTTGTACTTGTAACGCGGCATTTAAGCCTGCCAACAAACCCTGAGCACCTGCTTCTTCATAACCTGTTGTGCCATTAATTTGCCCTGCAAAAAATAAACCGTTGAGGTATTTTGTTTCCAAGCTGGGCTTTAGGTCACGCGGATCAAAGTAGTCGTACTCGATAGCGTAACCTGGCCGAGTTATATGTGCGTTTTCAAAACCGACAATAGAACGTACTAGCTCAATCTGTATATCAAAAGGTAGGCTGGTTGATATACCGTTTGGATAAACCTCGTAGGTATCTAAACCTTCTGGCTCAATAAAGATTTGATGACTGTCTTTGTCTGCAAAACGAATAATTTTATCTTCTATCGAAGGGCAATAACGCGGTCCCACCCCTTCTATCACGCCTGAGTACATAGGAGAGCGATCTAAGCCGCCATGAATAATCTCATGGGTTTGCGCATTGGTATGGGTAATATGACAGGATATTTGTCGTGGGTGTAAATCACGCGAACCAATATAGGAAAATACAGGTGTAGGTGTATCGCCAGCCTGTTCTTGTAGTTGACTATAATCAACACTACGCGCATCGATACGCGGTGGTGTTCCTGTTTTTAAACGATCAACCCGAAAAGGTAGTTCACGTAAACGATCAGCTAAGGCAATAGAAGGCGGATCACCTGCACGTCCACCCGAATGATTTTGCAAGCCGATATGGATTTTTCCACCAAGAAAAGTACCAACGGTTAGCACGACCGTTTTAGCGGCAAAATCCAAGCCCATTTCGGTGCGAACTCCTGTGACTCTATCTCCCTTTACAATAAGGTCATCCACTGACTGCATAAATAGATCGAGATTTTCTTGGTTCTCGACAAATTTAAGAATAGCTGACTTATAACGCACTCTATCTGCTTGCGCACGCGTTGCTCGTACTGCTGGTCCTTTGCGTGAGTTTAAAGTGCGAAAATGGATTCCACCTATGTCCGCCGCTAACCCCATCGCCCCACCTAGCGCATCTATTTCTTTTACCAGATGTCCTTTGCCAATTCCGCCGATTGCGGGATTGCAACTCATTTGACCAATGGTTTCTATATTATGAGTGAGGAGCAGGGTTTTTTGACCCATACGTGCGGCAGCAAGTGCTGCTTCTGTGCCAGCGTGACCGCCGCCAATAACAATGACATCGTAAGATTGAGGGTAATACATGATTTTTTATCAGTGATAGAAGAGTAACTGGAGCTTACCCTACTTTTGAAATAGAGTCACCGTGTGGGGGGGGATCTAAGCCAACACATACTTTTTTAGATTAATTATGTGTTAGTACTTATGCGGTGACTCTTTGATTTTAAGGAATGTATCGCGGACTATTTCTTAAACGCCAAGCCATTCAACCACTTTACAATAACAGCAGAAAGTTCTTTGCCTTTGCCTGTAATATTATGGTCAGCACCTTCAATTATTTTCTGTCGCGATGCAGGATTAGCCCCTCTGTTTATATAGCTTAAACGCTCAGGTGCCGTTTTTATTACGGATTCATTATCAGCAGACCCATATATATCAAGCTGAGGGAATTTCATTTTTTCTAATGGTAAATGCACATGACTTGCATCATCTGCCGAAGCATTCATTACCCCTGTGCCTAAACCAATATAAGCATCGATTGAGTCACTGCCCTTTACTTCCATCCATGCTAAAGCAACTTGAGCGCCACAGCCATGGGCAAATAAAACGACAGGTGTTTGGCTTTTTTCTTTTGCCATTGCTATCGCTGATTCAATACGTGATGCGGCATCGGGCATTATGGCTTCAAGATTTTTATAGGTGCTTGATGCGCTTAAATTAGGTAATTGTAGTGAGAGTGTATTCCAGCCTTCTTGAGGTAAACCTTCATGCAATGGACGTACTACACTATCTTCACCTTCGGGCTTATAATCACAGCCATGTAAAATAACGACTGTACCTTTTACATTGTTAGTAGCGGCGGTGTAAACAGCTGCGGACATAGTTGCATCGCTTGATTTTAGTTGTACAGCTTGAATAGCGGGAGAACCGTTAGTGGTTGCTGATTCTGTTGATCCCTTTTTTTCTGGAGCTGATGCTACCTCGGTGGATAATTGCTCTGGAGAAGTAGAAGAATCTGTTGCTGGATCTGCCTGATTAGTGCTTGATGTAGTCGCATCAGAAGATTGTTCTGTTGTTACAGGAGCAGTTGAGGCTTCGTTTGTGCTGTTATCTGTAGACTCTGGACTATTTTTCACCTCTTCAGTCTTTGCTTCCTCAGACTTTAACTCTTC
>CAZQTJ010000028.1:5678-11279 GCA_964596035.1 uncultured Cocleimonas sp.
GTCTTTGCTTCCTCAGACTTTAACTCTTCTGTCTTTGCTTCCTCAGACTTTGACTCTGCTGTCCTTGCTTCCTCTGTTTGCGTTATTGAGCTAGTTGCATTCGCGTCTTCTTGTGCTTCATCATTTACAGAGGGGGGTTCTGTCGTTTTCTCTTCTTCAGCAGCCGTTTTTGTTGATGCTTGATTCTCTGAAATTTGTGAATCTTTATCAACTGAAGCACTTGCATCATCTGTACTATTTTCATTAGAGGTTTCTGATTTTTTTTCCTCTGTTGCTGATACACTATTTGAATCAATAGTCGCTTGCGGAGTATCGGTTGACGTAGAATTCATAGTGCTAGAAGCACCCGCAGAGGAAGGCATTGCAAAACCTATCGCTGAACCTGATACTTTAGGTCGCTGTACCATCCATCCAAAGGCGGCGACAGACACGGCGGTAAAAACTATAGCACCTATTGTGCTTGGACCTATTTTCATCTTGATTCCCCTGATAATTCTATTGATAAATCAAATGGTAAAAAATCTCTACCACTATGCTCGAAGCCACATTCTATGTATGCTTTAAAACTAAACTAAACTACCGTTTTTATACCAAATATCGCCCAATAATTAAACTCATTTAATCTTTTTTCTTACGCGCGCGTGGGTGAGCCTTGTCATACACCGTAGCTAAGTGCTGAAAATCTAAATGCGTATAAATTTGTGTGGTGCTTATATCCGCATGTCCTAGTAGCTCCTGAACAGCCCTCAAGTCACCTGATGATTCCAAAATATGACTCGCAAAAGAGTGACGTAATTTATGCGGATGGAGATGCTGTTCTAAGCCTTGCTTTTGCTGCCAGTGCTTAACACGTAATTGAATTGAACGATGCGATAGTCGCTTACCTCTATTACTTGTAAACAAAGCCAGCTCACCAGCATTAGCTTTACGGTGCTTCAACCAATGTTCTAACGCCTCTTTTGCCTTTTTTCCGATAGGTAAAATACGCATTTTATTCGCCTTACCAACAACCCGTAAACTACTCTCTGTTAAATCGATGCTATCTATATTCAAAGAGGCTAATTCTGACAAGCGCAAACCAGAGGAGTAGAAAAGCTCTAAAATTGCACAGTCACGCAGAGCTAAGACACTATCGGTAGGTATTTCTAATAAGCGGCTAATACTATCAACATCTAATGTAGAAGGTAAGTTACGCGGTGATTTCGGTGCGCGTATATCAATGGCAGGGTTTTTATTGACTAGCTTTTCACGCAATAAAAAATGATAAAAGCCACGTAATGTAGACAGCTTGCGTTGAAGTGATTTACCTCCCATTCCCTTGCGATGTAATTCTGCTATCCAAGCACGAATATTCAGGTCATTGACTTTAGTAAGACAAGCATCTTTTTCAAACCCTGACTTTTGCTGGTCAAGCCATTGGGAAAACTGTTTAAGATCACGTTGATAGGCACTTAAAGTATGCGGAGAATATTGCTTTTCGTACTGAAGATAATCATAAAAAATCTCAAGGTACGTTTTTTTTTGATTCTCTTTTTTCAAGCGTCCTACTTCACATAGCGAGCAATAGCCGCTGCAATTAATTCAGCAAGATGTGCAATAAACACCGTTCCCATAGCAGGATGAAAACGACTTTCATCGTGACTACCCAGCGCCAATATTCCAAGATTATTGCTTGACTGCAATGGTAATAAAGCCACTGAACTTACGTCGTCAACATTCTCTGCAAATAAAAATGTCCGCTGTTCAAGTGACAACCTGCCACATACTGGTTTTTTATTTTCAAATAAGGATTCAAACTGAATCAAAATATCATCATCAGATTTAATAAAATGAACATTCGCCTGACTTTTCTTTCTTGCGTTCTTTTTAATAAGGCGGATAGAAACAAAGTCTGCATTAAAATCACTACGGAGAACATCGTGACAAATATCAATTATCTCTTCAAGACTTTCAGAACGCAGAAGCCTTAGCGTCAAATGCTGTAAACGTACAACAATTTGTTCATTACTACGTGCAGCACGTAACAAACTGTTTAACTGTTCTTCTAAGTGATTATTTTTGTCGCGCAACACGCCAACCTGACGCTCAATAAGTGAGGTCGTTGTTCCTGTATTATGGTGTGGTATATACTGGGTTTCGAGTAATTCAGTATGACGCTGAAAAAAATCGGGATGTTGATGTAAATATGATGCAATATCATTTTCATCAAAAATATTTTCAGCCTGTGTTTTTAACTGAGAACTCATATAGTCATACTTCCTGTAAATAATGTTGCTGTAGGTCCTGTCATCATAACAGGGGTTTCTCCTCCAGCCCAAAAAATTGATAAATCTCCGCCCACTAACGACATTTTAACGGATGTGTCAAAATATCCTTGTAGATATCCCGCGACCATCGCCGCACACGCACCTGTTCCACAGGCTAAGGTCTCCCCTGCACCACGCTCATATACACGCAATTTTGCATGATTTTTATCAGTAACTTGCATAAAGCCAATATTGGCTTGCTTAGGGAAGAACTCACTCTGCTGTATTAAAGGGCCTAATGTTTCTACGGGAGCTGTTTCAATGTCATTAATAACAACGACAGCATGAGGATTTCCCATCGAAACCGCTCCAATTGTGATAACACGATCAGAAACAACTATATCATATTGATTTTTCTGTTGTTCTGCAATAAAAGGAATATCTTTTGGCGACAGTATAGGCGCTCCCATATTAACCGTCACTTGACCATCATTCTCTATCTGAAGCACTATTTTACCACTCATTGTGATAACAGATATTGTTTTCTGATCGGTTAATCCCTGCTCTCGAACAAAGGTAGCAAAACAACGCGCTCCATTTCCACATTGCTCTACCTCTCCACCATCTGCATTGAAAATACGATAACGAAAATCCACCTCTTCTTCGTTAGCAGTTTCAACTAATAATAATTGATCACAACCCACACCAAAATGTCGGTCGGCAATAAAGCGTATTTGTTCTGAACTAAGGTCAATTTTTTGATTAATCGCATCAATTACAACGAAATCATTGCCCAAACCATGCATTTTAGTGAAATTAAATTGCAAAATAACCTCCATTTAGATTTGTTTATAAGTTAAGCGAATCCTATTTATCAAGCTCTGTGGATAATTCTAATAGACTTATTAAAGAATGCATTATAAAAATAGTGCGAAGCTCGCTTTTTAATGATAAAGTCAAACAAGAATATCATGCTTAACTAATATACATGGAGACATATCAATGAGCGATTTCAATGACGAATTAGATGCAAGCGGTTTAAACTGCCCTCTTCCTATCTTGCGCGCTAAAAAAGCAATCAACAAACTAGAGTCAGAGCAGGTATTAAAAATTACTGCGACTGATCCTGGCTCTGTAAAGGACTTTGAAGCTTTTTGTAAGCAAACTGGTAATGAATTACTAGAAACAGGTCAAGACGGTGATAAGTTTATCTTCTTCATCAAAAAAAGCTAAAACTTAAGTTTTAACTTTTTTATTAAAAGGCATCTTCGGATGCCTTTTTTATTGCCTGTTTTTTATGTCATCATTACGCCAATGAAAAACAATCAAAAAACAATTAAAAACTGGCTAGCAAAAACAAAGTCACAGCAACGCTATCGCTTTCATCGTATCACCGAAAGCCCTCAGCAAGCACGTATGAAAATTGACGGGCAATCTGTCTTAAATTTTTGCAGTAATGATTATCTTGGACTAGCTAACCATCCTGACATTATCTCATCTTTCAAAAAAGCCGTTGATACCTTTGGTGTTGGCAGTGGCTCAGCACATCTTATTAGTGGTCATAGCAAAGCACATAAAGCACTAGAAGAATCCTTAGCTGATTTTACTGGGCGTGAACGTGCCTTATTATTTTCAACAGGCTATATGGCAAATATTGGGGTGCTTAATGCCCTGACTCAACACGGTGATGTTATTTATGCTGACCGCTTAAATCATGCTTCTTTAGTTGATGGGGCATTACTTTCAAACGCGACCACAAAGCGTTATCAGCATAATGATATAAGCTCTTTAGAACGACAAATATCAGCGCATAGAAAAAATAACCCCATCATAAAAAATGAAATTATTGTGAGTGATGGTGTTTTTAGCATGGACGGTGATATTACGCCCGTGAAGAAACTTTCAACACTCGCAAAAAAGCATCAAGCATGGTTAATGATTGATGATGCACATGGCTTTGGAGTATTGGGAGAAACAGGGGGAGGCTTGCTACAACAGCAAAGCCTAGAGCAAGATGATGTGCCTATATTAATGGCAACATTAGGAAAGGCCGCTGGAACATCAGGGGCTTTTATTTCAGGCTCAGAAGAGCTCATTGAATATTTAATTCAAACGGCGCGAAGCCATATTTTTACAACCGCAATGCCCCCCGCTATAGCAGCTGCAACACTGACCAGCTTGGAAATTATAAAAAAAGATCAGTGGCGTAGAGATAAATTACAGACTTTGATCGCGCAGTTTAAACAAGGGGCAAAAGAACTAGGCATAAAATTAATGCCATCAAATACCCCCATCCAGCCGATCATTGTTGGCAGTAGTAAAAAAACAGTGGAAATAAGTCAGCAATTATTATCGAAAGGATTATTAGTTTCTGCTATTCGCCCCCCAACTGTCGCTAAAAATACGGCTCGTTTACGCATCACTTTATCTGCAAATCATAATAATAATATGGTTGATGAGTTATTATTACGGCTAGGAGAAACAAACTTAAGTTTACGTTCCTGAGATTTTCAGATAAAAATAAGTATATCAAGGGAACAAAAAACAAATGTTTCGCTCGAAGCTACTTAACTTACAGAGACTTTGCATGCAAGAATGGTAAAGAAAAATAAGCTGGATAGTAACTCTCTTAAAGATTTTTAAGGGAAACAGAAGGAACTCAAGCCATATCTTTTACCTGAAAGTCTCAACATAACAAGGAATGAAAACAAAACAACATCCATTCCTAAGCACGTCCTTTTTAATATTTCATGGAGCAATGTTAAATGTCCATCCGCCCCGCTTTTCTTACTGGCTTTGTTATTACATTAGTCATTATAGCTACCGCCCTATTTTTCCAATATGGCTTAGGTTTAGAACCCTGCCCTCTTTGTATATTACAACGTATTATTGTCATAACATTAGGGGTTATTTTCCTTATTGGTCTATTACATAACCCTAAATACTCTCTTGTGCGTCGCCTTTATGGGCAGATTGTGGCAACAGCAAGCCTTGCGGGATTAGCCGTTGCAGGTAGACATACATGGCTACAGCATCTTCCAGAAGATCAGGTTCCCGAATGTGGAGCAGGATTAGATTATTGGATCAAAACATTACCACCAAATGAGGTGATAGAAAAAATATTTCAAGGAACAGGGGAGTGTGCAGAGGTTGTATGGCGATTTGCAGGCTTTAGTATTCCTGAGTGGAGCTTAGTTGTTTTTACGGGATTTTTTCTTTACGGCATAAAGCTACTTATCAAAGGACATTAGGCACGACGTGGCTATCAACTTAGGGACAACTAAGGAATGAAGAATTCATGAATCTAAATAGCCGACTCCTTGAGTTATAGGCTTTTACCTCCACTATTTACTCT
>CAZQTJ010000029.1:0-11096 GCA_964596035.1 uncultured Cocleimonas sp.
AATAAAAATTCTGCGTTATAAGATCGGGAACTTATTTCGTGCTCATTCCTAAGCAGACTCTTTTTTATTAGATATTAACGAATTGGAGGCGCGTACATTATGCCGCCTTTGCTCCAAAGTGCGTTTAATCCACGCTCGATTTTAAGTGGAGAGCCACTACCAACGTTTGCTTCAAAAATTTCGCCGTAGTTACCGACTTGGCTGATAATATTGTAAGACCAAGCATCGTCAAGACCTAGTTTCTCACCTTGTCCGCCCATTAAGCGCCCAATAGCAGGGTCTTTGCTGTCTTTCATTTTCTTGGCATTTGCTTTCGTAACGCCCATTTCTTCTGCGTTAATCATTGCATTAAGTGACCATTTGACGATATTAAACCATTGGTCATCGCCTTGGCGTACAACAGGGCCTAGTGGTTCTTTAGAGATAACTTCAGGTAGTACAACGGCATCATCAGGTTTATCTAGCTTAATGCGTAGTGCATATAGCTGAGATTGGTCAGAAGTCAGCATGTCGCAACGACCCGCTTGAAAGCCTTTGATCGTCTGGTCAGATGTATCAAATGTAATGGCTTTGAATTTCATGTTGTTCGATTTGAAATAGTCCGCTAAGTTAAGCTCTGTCGTTGTACCCGCTTGGATACAAACCGCAGCGCCGTCTAGCTCTTTTGCACTTTTTACGCCTAATTTTTTGCTGACCATGAAGCCTTGTCCGTCGTAATAGTTTACGCCAGCGAAGTTTAAGCCGAGAGAAGCATCACGGGTGAGTGTCCATGTTGTGTTACGAGAAAGCATATCAATCTCACCAGACTGAAGTGCAGTAAAACGCTCTTTGGCGGTTAGTGGATTAAATTTAACTTTTTTGGCATCGCCTAAAACAGCGGCTGCCACTGCGCGACAAGTATCAACGTCGATTCCAGTCCAGTTGCCATCTTTATCAGGAGAAGAGAAACCAGCAAGACCCGTTGTTACACCACACTTTAAAACGCCTGCTTTTTTTACATCGTCTAAAGTACTTGCTGTTGCAGCAGTTGAAAACATGGCTGTTATTGCCAGCCCTAGAAGCATATTCTTTTTCATTTTACATCCTCGTTTTTATAGATTAGAAAGCGGTAGCTCATAAAGAAGTGTATTTAATAATCAAATATTGTTCTTTAGTAGGTGAGCTACATGCTCGCATGATACCTATAGTTCAGGTCATTACACAAGGGTATATGATATATTTTATGCGGGTATGAATTTTTTTGTTAAGTATTAGGATTTGGTAATATTTTAAACTATTCGTTGCTAATTCTTGTGATGTGATCTAAGAGAAAGTAGCTTTTTTTTCGATAAGACCTTGTAAAATTTACTATTTGATGGGGCTGTATTTATTTATCGAACTGTTTGATAAGCGCCGATGTATCCGCTCTATTGTATCCACGAGCCTTTAGGTCTTGATAGCTTGCACTCACTTGTTTTGCTAGTGGCAAATCGACATTTAAACGTTTTGCTTCATCAAAGCAAATGTTGAGATCTTTGAGCATCCAGTCGATTGCAAAACCAAAATCGAACTCATCGGACATCATGGTTTCTGTGCGATTTACCATTTGCCAAGAGCCTGCTGCTCCATGCTGTAAGGTGTTTACAATCGTTTTAGCATCAATCCCTGCGGCTTTGGCGAATGTTAATGCTTCGGATAAGCCTTGGAGTATTCCTGTGATACAAAGTTGGTTGACCATTTTGCAACGTTGTCCATAGCCCACATCGCCGATTAAAGCGATGGATTGTGCGTAGCTTTGCATGACAGCTTCCGTTTGTCGGAAAGTTGCTTCTTTGCCGCCGACCATTATCGTCAAACAGCCTTTTTCAGCACCAATTTGACCGCCTGATACAGGCGCATCAAGAAAGTGTGCCTGATGTTGCTTTGCAATTTGTGCCAATTCGCGGGATAAATCTGCCGATGTGGTGGTGTGATCAATTAAAATGGTGGTGGGTTTTATCATGGAGAAAATGCCTTCGTCACTGCAATATAGGCTACGCACGTCATTATCATTGCCGACACAACTGAGAACAATATCAGCCTCTTTAACGGCATCAGCGGGTGTTGTGGCAATGCTTCCCTGATATTCGTTTGCCCATTTTTCGGCAACGGCTGTGGTGCGGTTGTAGACAGTAACAGCAAAGTTATTGTTAGCAAGATGACCTGCCATCGGGTAGCCCATAGCGCCCAAACCTAGAAAAGATACTTTTGTTGCCATGTTGTTTTTATCCATTGTTGCGTCCTGCTACTTAAATTTTAAGGTGTTGTTTGTGTTGCTGAATGATTCTTTAACACTGCTAATTAAAGCTTGTATTAAGGGGTCTTTTTTTCTTTTTTTAAGGTAAGCAAAACTTAAAGGTAGGCTAAAGGATTGTCCTTGCCAGATGGTTATCAAGCCCTCATCAACCCAAGGTTGGGCTTCGTCTAAACGAATAAGTGCAACACCAATACCTGAGCGAAGCAGTACATTCATGGAGCTTTCTGATGAGGCATCTGCCGTCCATTTTGGTTTTTCGCTTATATCTTCAAACAAGGTGTTTACAAAGTCGTGATAAGGACAAAAGGGTACGGGATAAATCCATGGGAGTTTGGCGATGCTCGCAGGGCTACTATCCATCAATTGTTGTTTCCACTTGTTTGCTCCAGCAACCACAATCGTCGCTTCTGTTAAGAGAATATTATCCAGTTCTTTCAGTGGGTTTGTGCCGAAATAGAAACTGCCATCTAACGAGCCTCTACGGATTTCGTGTAATAACTCAATAGAGATGCCTTCTGATAGTTGGATTTTTAATTGGGGTGATTGGGAGATGAGGTGGTCGTGTAATTTAGATAGCTGTAAAAATTCTGCATTGGTGTTTAAGCCTATTTTTACTGCACCTGCAAGCTCTCCCGATAACATGCTAGCTTCGATACGCAACTCATTGGTAGCGTTCAAAATGGAGTGTGCCTTCTCGATTAAAATTTTCCCATGCTCAGTTAAGCGCATCCCTTTGGGAATACGGTCAAATAGTTTTACGTTTAATTCTTGTTCCAAGGCTTTGATGTGGGCGCTAATAGCTGGCTGACTGGTGAATAAACGTTCGGCAGCATGGGTTAAATTGCCGACATCAGCAACCGTTACTAAAGTACGAAGTTGGTACAGTTCCATATCAGCTATCCGTTATGAGTGTTGATAGTTTGTAGATGAAGTGCCAAGTGCTTGTCCGACAAAGTTACCATGATTTTAATTATGGCTTAAATACACAGTTTGTTCTGTTATTTAAAGTACAAATGTCACGACCAAAATAACTATGACATTAATTCTGATAAGCAACAATCGGGATTCCTGATAGCGGACTTCTGATTTAACGATTGGATAGTTTTTTGCTCTCGGCGTTTAATAAGCATATGACAACTTTTACTAACTGAACAGGAGATAGCCGTCATGTCATATACTTATGTAGAACAAAATCAAGCGCAGAGTTTAAATGTTTTTGAGAAGACTGTTCTTAATTCAAAAGCCAATAAAGATTTAGTTAAAAAAGAATCTAATCGCAAGGGCTTAGTAAAAACAGTGGGGCTTTGGGCGCAACGCTCTCGTCAGAGAAAACAGCTTTCTCAGCTAGAGAGTCATTTGTTGGAGGATCTTGGACTAACCAGAGAAATGGTTAAAAAAGAAGTTTCAAAGCCATTTTGGAAATAAGCGATGAGTGGCTGGTATTTAAGTCGATGGATACAATCAATCTAACATTTTGCGCCTTTATTTTCTGATCTTCTGCGTTATTGTTATCGTTGCGTAGCCTTGCTATACGCCTCAATAATGCCTTGAATATCAAAAAATAAATAGCGAAAATTTGTTAGATTTATTGTATCCATCGACTGAGTAAGTAACTGAAAAATCTTGGTGAATATTGCTAAAATAGATGAAGGGTAGCTTAATAAGAATAAAATGTACTTGCAAAAATTACTAGAAAACAGTCAAATAGGGGAAAGTCATTTCTATTAAGGAGACCCCCTATGACCAAATTTTTACTCGGTTTTTTCAGTTTCGGATGGTTGCGAGGACTCGATTTTCTTCCGCCACTGTTGCTTCGTTTATTTTTAGCGCCTATGTTGTGGGTCTCTGGGAGTAAAAAATTAGGTTTGTTTGCGGGCGAAGGTATCGAATGGTACAACCCAATGACATGGTTTGATGCAACGGCTTATCAAGCAAGTGTTGAGAAACTAAGCACTACGCCAATGCCTATTCCAGATGTTATGAATGGCGTTATCGGTGGTGTTGAAGTTGTTGCTGCCTTTTTGTTGATTATTGGTTTTGCTGTGCGTTGGATTTCTTTACCTTTATTGGCATTGATGGGGTTCACTATTCTATTAGCTTTAGGTAGTCAGGATATTGTAACAGCGGGCGAAAATATGTTGATGAATCATGGTTACACTGATGTAACGACAGATTCTTTAACGATTGGTGTTATGTACTTTATCATGTTGCTGTCGTTATTTTTTATGGGCGCAGGTCGCTTCTTTAGTGTTGACTGGTTCTTACATCGTAAGCTTCATAATAAAATTAATGCACAAAAGACGACAACATCAGAAAAGTTTGATGATGATGATCCTTTTGATCTTGATTCAACAACAGACGGGCATAATCACTAAGTGTTTTTGTCTTTACGTCGTTAATTAAAACGGATGCTTTTTAGCATCCGTTTTTGTTTTTTGGATATGTTTTTTTTAAGGGCGATGCAATCATTGCTAAGTTTGTTATTTAATCAGTTTTAGTGCGTCGTAGAAGTACGTAGACGGCTCCCGTACCTCCATCTTTAGCTTGTGCAGAATGAAAGGCTAAAACTCTCGGATGTTGTTGAAGCCAATGGTTAGTTTGACGTTTTAAAACAGGTTCTCTGTCTCTAGAGCGATGACCTTTACCATGAATAATGCTGACGCAGCTACCTTCAACTTGTCGTGCTATTTCTAAAAAGTGTAGCAATAAGCGCTTGGCTTGTTTCAGATTTAAGCCGTGTAAATCTAGCTCATCAATCGTGATATATTGACCTCTGCGTAGTTTCTTGAACACTCTTTTTTGTATTCCTAGCTGGCAGTAACTTAATATATCGGTCGCTTGAATTTTTTCTACTTCGGCTTCATCGGATAAAGTATCAGGCACGATGTAGGGGGCTTCATTTTTATAGCGGGACTGTTTGTTAATAGGTTTGGGTGTTTGTGTGACTTTGTCGTGTTGCAATGGGGTAATGTCTTTTACTGCGTCTTGAAATAGTTGATTTTCATCAAACATTGTTTTAGTGGCTGTTGATGTTTTCTTTTTAACAGTAGAGCGATTTATACTCTTTTTGCGTGTGATGTTTTCCTTTTTTTTGCTTGACGAGGAGGGTGTGTTTGAAATTTTATCGTGTACGAATGGCTTTATATCTCGCACTGCATTACGAAACAAAGCAGTATCATCGTCAGATAGTTTAGAACTCGGTGCTTTATTGCTTTGTTTTTTAGGCATCGTATCGTGGTTTTTATTGAGCGTCATTTTGATAAATAATGAGCATTATAAGATAACATAAATGATGAGAATATTATTAAGTAATGATGATGGTTTTATTGCACCAGGTTTGAATGCGTTGCAGCAGCGTTTAAGTGAGCCGTATGACGTAATGGTTGTTGCTCCCGATAGAGATAGGAGTGCCGCGAGTAACTCGCTAACATTAGAGTCGCCATTGCGTTTGACTAAGAGAGGTAAAAATTTTTATAGTGTTAATGGTACGCCAACGGATTGTGTTCATCTTGCATTAACGGGACTTTATGATAATGCCCCTGATATTGTGATCTCAGGCATAAATGCAGGCGAAAATATGGGTGACGATGTTATTTATTCGGGGACAGTAGCGGCGGCGATGGAAGGAAGAAACCTTGGTTTGCCCGCAATAGCAGTATCATTGACATCTTTTCAACCGCAATATTTTGCGACAGCGGTTGAGGCGATAGTGGTATTATTGCGACAGTTGTCTGATTTTGGCGAAAAATCTGATACTATATTGAATGTTAATGTGCCAGACATACCGTGGGGGGAAATAAAAGGGTTTCGGGCAACACGTTTGGGCAAACGACATAAGGCAGAGTCAGTGATTAAGAGTAAAGACCCGCGTGGTAATAATATTTACTGGGTCGGACCTCCAGGAAAACAACAAGACGCTAGTGAGGGAACAGACTTTCATGCTGTCGAGCAGGGGTATATTTCGGTTACGCCATTACATATCGATTTAACACGCTACCAAGCTATTGAAGCAACAAAAAACTGGTTGCAGAAAATCTAAGAGTATCAATAAAGCATGAGGGAATTAGACGTACAAGGAATCGGGATGACATCCCAACGCACGCGAGACCGCCTTGTTGATAAATTAGAGCAGTTAGGAATAAAAGATCAAAATGTATTGCGTGTTATGCGTCTTGTGCCACGCCACTTGTTTATGGATGAAGCTTTAGCGAGTCGCTCGTATGAAAATACTTCTCTTCCTATTGGTCATGGGCAAACTATTTCTCAGCCCTATATCGTTGCGCGGATGACAGAACTCTTACTTGAAGGTGAGGATGAGCTGGATAATGTATTAGAAGTAGGTACGGGGTCTGCTTATCAAGCGGCTGTTTTGGGCGGTTTGGTTAAAAAATTACATACGGTGGAGCGGATATTGCCTTTGTATCGCACAGCCCGAGACCTTTTGTATGATTTAGGCTATCGAAATATTTGCGCGCATCATGCCGATGGTACATGGGGCTGGCAAGAATCAGCGCCTTATGATGCTATTATGGTAACGGCTGCTCCTGATGAAATACCTAAATCTTTAATCGAGCAGTTAAAAATTGGCGGAAGAATGATTATTCCTGTGGGTGAAGAAAATGGGGCGCAAATATTGCAACGTGTTATTCGTAAGTCGAAAAATGAGCATATTGTTGAAAATCATGAGTCGGTAGTTTTTGTCCCATTTTTACAAAAAGAAACAAAATAAAATAAAAAAGTCCTTTAAAATGAAGCTGTTTTCTAATATATATAAAAAGATCATCGAATATTCACGTCATCAATATGCAGAAAGGTATCTTGGTGCTTTGAGTTTTGCGGAATCTTCTTTTTTTCCTATACCGCCTGATATCATGTTAATTCCTATGTCGTTAGCACAACCGTCTAAATGGGCTCGGTTTGCTACTTTGACAACGATTGCATCTGTATTAGGTGGAATCGTGGGCTATTTTATAGGGGTTTGGGCTGTTGACTGGTTGCAACCAATGATTGTTGACTGGGGGTATGCCGAAAAATTCTCTCAAGTAAAAGACTTGTTCAGTCGCTGGGGCATTTGGGCTGTTTTAGCGGCGGGTTTCTCTCCTATACCGTATAAGCTGTTTACTATTTCTGCGGGGCTATTGTCAATGGCATTCTTGCCATTTGTTATTGCTTCTGCGATAGGAAGGGGGCTACGCTTTTTCTTGGTTTCAGGTTTAGTCGCAAAAGTTGGACCAAAAATGGAACCATTGATTATAAAATACATCGAATGGTTAGGTTGGCTAGTTGTTCTTTTATTAGTCTTAATTATATTAATTACACAGGTTTGAGTCATGGACAGAAAAATTAAATTATTAGCTGCTTCCTCCTTGGTTGCGGTTTTAGCATCAGGTTGTGCGCCTTACAACACCCAAACAGGAACTTATGATAATAGTTATTCTGGGTATGGTGGCGGAGCATCACAAAATGCAGGGGCATCGCAAAACACACGAGTAGCAACGAATACAAATACTTGTGCTGCTTGTAATGCAAAAAAGAAGACTTACAAATATGTTCCACCAAGAAACACAGGGGAGCATACTCAGCAATGGTATATTAATCGTTGGAATAGACAGCAGCAACAACAACAGCAATATCGTCCGCCAGCGAAAACCTATCGTCCACCAGCAAAAACCTATCGTCCGCCAGTAAAAACATATCGTCCACCAGCAAAAACCTATCGCCCACCAGCGAAAACCTACGGTGGTTATGGTGGAGCTAAGCAAAGCAAAAATAGTTATTATGACTATAGCAAAGCAGGTGGTTATGGTGGAGCTAAGCAAAGCAAAAATAGTTATTATGACTATAGCAAAGCAGGTGGTTACTCAACGTCGAACAAAAATATTTATACAGGTTCAAGTACGAGTAATTCAGCGTCAAATAAAAGTATTTACACAGGTAACTACAGCAATAACACCTATAAGCCATATTCGCCCAAGACCTATACTTCAGGTGCTAACAGCAATACTTATGTAGCTCCATCAGGTGGTAGTAATAATGCTGGTTATAGTAGCTCTTATGGTGGTGGTGAAGTTGCAACAGGCGCATACAAAGCAGGCGACTCCTCTTATACGGTGAAAAAAGGTGATACTGTATTCTCTGTTATGCGTTTAACTGGTGTGTACTGGAAAGATATTATCAAGAAAAATAATCTTCAAAAGCCAAGCTATACAATCTCTCCAGGTCAAAGATTACGTTTAAAGTAATTTAGATGTGAATATTTGATATGTAAAAAAGCCTTTGGATACTGTTTCCAAAGGCTTTTTTTATGCAGACGAGTTAGTGTTTGCTTCCTATTAGCTCAATTTGGTAGCCATCGGGGTCTTCAATAAAAGCAATGATCGTTGTGCCAGCATTCATTTTCCCTGCTTCGCGAAGTATTTTTCCACCATTTTTTTTAATTTCGGCGGTTGCTTTATAAACATCGTCAACTTCAAGTGCAATATGACCAAAAGCTGTGCCTAATTCATAAGAGTCAGTATCCCAGTTATGCGTAAGCTCAAGAACAGTATTATTTTTCTCATCTCCATAACCGAGAAAAGCAAGTGTGAACTTTCCTTCAGGGTAATCTTTTTGGCGTAATAGTGTCATGTGCATAGTTTTAGTGTAAAAATCAATAGAGCGTTGTAAGTTGCCAACGCGTAGCATCGTGTGAAGTATTCTCATTATTTTTTCCTATAACTTGCTATGAGCGCGATCACAACGAGGTGCATTTTTAGTATGCTTGCAACCGCATAAGCCCATTTTTTTAGTTTCATCGACTTCTATTTTAACGGGCTCAAAGCTTGTACCTTTATGTGATCCATCGCAAAATGGTTGAGACTCTGAGCGTCCACAAGAACACCAGTAATAGGTTTTTCCTGCTTCCAGCTCAACAATGTAAGGGCCTTTTTTGGCAATAACGGGTTGTGATCTATGTGGCATAAGGCATTTCCTGAAAATGAATAATAAAGTAAGTAGGCAGGCACAATGCCGTTTTTTAGTTTAAACATCAATTTTTACCAAATAGAATGGGTAATTAAAGAATACACTTCAGAAATAAAGGGACTAGTCATTGGATAAACCAACAAAAGCAGAAGAAAAAAAGCCAGCACAATCGAACTTAGTCGCTATTTTGCTTATTATTATAATGATTGGATTGTTCCTCTTGTTGATGGGGGAATACGATAAACAGCCCGAAGATGCCAATGTATTTATTCAAGCAGGGCATGAAGGCAGGGTTTTTGGCAATACAGGGTCCGTGTCTCCCTATGGGCGAGAGATAGACTGGAACGTAATTGTTGCAGACGAAGCCACGCGAATACTACGTAATGCAGGTGTTAGTGTTATACGCGCAGCGGCAGACCATAAACGTAAAAGTAATGTGCAGTTGGCTATATCCATTCATTTTGATGGCAGTAAAAGAGCCTGTAGAACAGGTGCATCGGTGGGGTTTCATAAGTCATCAAATAGAAGTGCGGTACGTGCTTGGAAGCGACTTTATAGCCCTGTTTTCCCATTCAAATGGATGCGTGATAATTTTTCAAAAAACCTAAGTCGATATTATAACTATTACTACACCCAAGTCAGTGACGCTGAGTTAGTCCTAGAACTTGGTGAAATTAGTTGTCCAGAACAAGCGCGTTGGTTGAAACCAAGGTTGAAAAAATTAGGTGGTTTAGTTGCCTATTTTGCAGCACAGCGTGTAGGAGCATCAGGAGTTGCCAAGCCAAGATTTTAATAGGCTAGTGGGTTATATCTGTGAATAGGGTGTTTTTTTACCCATGAAATATTATGAAAAAATTAGTTGTCCTCATTGCAATGGCAGAAACTTAGGAAAAGCAGGAAAAAGCACAAAAGGAATACAGCCAGAGTGCTTGCTTATTACTTAAAGCTTGATCCAAATGCAGATGATTATGTGAAGCGAATCTTTGGACAAAATAATTACACGATTATACCTGAATCCGTGAGGTCAATGCGGATAACAGGGGGTAAGATATTGGTTTAGCACGGGATTTAAAAAATCTTAGCTTCACCCGTAGGTTAAGCGGGTATTTTTTAAACCCGTGCTAAATCAATAGCTTGCGTCCTGTGCCGTAGTGACCTCACGGATTCAGGTTATAGATAATGTCGATAAACTACCTGAAAAATTACCTACGTTATTTGCTAGTTTGACGGTGTAAAAAGTCAGATATTGTTTTTTTATATTGAGAGTTATTGCTTTTGTATCGCTTGAAAGTTGATTTTCTTTCGAGCGATTATATCGTTGCTGTATGAATTTATTGAACTCCCATTGTAGTCGTTTCATTGTTTCCAATGCTTTTTTATCGTAGTAAGTTAGGCGATATGAAACGGGGGTAGTGAGATTGTGACGCTCTTGTGGCTTAAGCTTATGTCATCTAAGTTCGATAGAGCGCCTCGCAGATACTGCATTGACAAAAATAATTTCTTCTTTATCGATCACGCCATATATTGCATTGAACGAATAGGCACAAAAACACAATTGGCCTTGTTATAATCCAGCAATAAACGTAGCGTATTTACGTTTCTGCAGGTAACTGTCTAAGCTCCTAGCTCTTCACCTCGGTCGAAAGATTCTTTTTTTGGATATGAATTATTTATATTGAAATCAATAAGCGGTAGTCGGTTGTTTTTTAAAGTTAAATATAAACCTAACTGAGATTGCAAGGCTGTTCAATACTGAATCTAATAGGTAGCTTTTATAAATTTGAGCGTTCTAAGAGTTTGATAATTTTTCAAATTAAGCTCAAAAATATACCCTGCTTATTTGTATTGAACAGCCCTG
>CAZQTJ010000030.1:0-11093 GCA_964596035.1 uncultured Cocleimonas sp.
ATAGATCGCGGTAGTCTTGTTTTTAGGTGTAATAGCGCATTTTATCCAACCTACCTTGCTACTTACTCTGCTTCCATCCCAGCGGATCATTCACATCTAGCCCATCCATTAATACCTGTCTGCGGTCGTGGTGGGTGATTTGATAAACTAATCCCATCCAGTTTGCCATAATAGCCGCTGCGGTGTCGTGCCATGTGTTGTGTATTCTTGCCATGATGAGCGACTCAGGAAAAGGGGGAAGCGCTTGCTTGGTTTCGGCATATTCACTTATTTTGTCTTGATACTCATTTAAAATCGCTTGTGTGCTTATATCAAAACAATGATGAGGGAAGGGTGGGTAGTCGCTTCTTTGTCCTGCAATAAAGCGTAATACTTCTCGTTTATATTCTTTGACTAAGCTGACGGCATCGTATTCGGGGTGTCCTTGAAAGAAGACAGTGCGAATACCATTTTCACTAACGGCTAAATGTACGCCAGCATCGGGGGCTTCGACTAGCGTGTGTAAACCTGCAGTTTCAAATTGTTGTCGATCAATTTGATTAAAGCGTGAGTGTGGCACGTTAAATTGGGTGTTAATGCCTCTAACCAGTGGGTGAAATTGTGTGACTTGGTGCGTGTAAACTCCCCAGCGTTTGTTATTTAAAGGGTGTCGTTTTTGCTGATATTTTAACTCCATGACGGCATGAGTCGCAAGACAGGAGCAGAGGGTGGAAGCGACGTTTTCTTCAGCCCAATCAATAATATCGCTTAACGGCTGCCAGAAAGCTTCTTTTTGTAAATCAGGTTGAGACACATTAGCCCCTGTGATGATAAGCGCATCTAAACCTTCTTTTTTTATATCTTCAAATTTTTCGTAATAGCTGTCGATATGCTGTTGGGCTTTCTCGCTACGCGGTAATTCAGGCAGGGTGAAAAGATGCACATGAAATTGAATAATGGCGTTACTTTCACCAATCAAACGGAGAAATTGACGTTCAGTCGCGGCGATAGCGGCATCAGGCATCATATTTAATAAGCCGATGTGTAGCTCGCGTATGTCTTGTTCAAACGCTTCTCCTGATTTAAGGATGGTTTGACCTTCTTCTTTTAAGCGTGCAAAGGTGGGGAGTTTGCTGTGTGCTACTAATGGCATTCTATCTTCCTGATATTATTCGTTCTTTTTAAATGTGAAGGATGTGTCGCGCGCACCCATTGTACTATGACAAAACCAACACATTATCCATTGCATTCAAGCCTACTTTTCGATGCGTTATAAGTAAAATACTATTGTCTTTTTTATAGTCAAATACTGCATCTAAAACGGCTTTTTCTGTTTTACTATCTAATCCTTCTGTGGGTTCGTCTAAGATTAAAATAGGTGCATCTTTAAGTAAAGCTCGGGCGATAGTAAGCCGTTTGAGCTGACCGCCTGAGAGTTTAAAGCCTGCTTCTCCAACCCATGTGTCGTAGCCGTCGTCTAAGCTTGTAATAAAGTCGTGAATTTGTGCAACGCGGCAAACTTCTTCTAACTGAGCATCGCTCGCATCGCGCTTGGCGAGTAATAGATTGCGTTTGATGGTGCTGTTAAAGAAGTGGTTTTGTTGTGTGACGACAGAAAAATACTGGCGTATATCATCGCCTTTATAGGCTTCAATGTTGTGCCCACCAAAACGAATATCACCTGCGTTAGCCTCCCAAAAGCGTAGCAATAAATTAATGATGCTACTTTTACCCATACCGCTTGCGCCTACGATACCTAAGCGTGACCCTGCGCTTAGTTTAAAACTGAGCTTATCTAACACCTTGGGGGATGTTTTATTGTACTGAAAACAAACATTATTAAACTCAATATCATGATGCGCTACTGTGGGTGAGTCACCGCTAGGTTCTGTGACTAGCGGTTTGGCATCAACAATGGCAAAGATACGTCGTGCCGCCGCCAAGGTTTCGGGCAAGGTTTGAAAGGCGAGTGGCAAGGCTAAAACTGCTTCAAAACTGGCTAAGGTGAATAAGGCTAACATCGGTAAATTAGCAGGTGATAAGCCTGCGGTGGTGACAAGGGGAATGCTAATAAACACAATGAGCAATAAAGCGAGGTTAGCACAAAGGCTCAACACGGCTTGCGATAGACCGTTGTAGCGCGCCATTTTTGCTTGTTGTACTAATAAGGCTTGGCTTAGATTATCTATTTTTTGCGCTTGTTGTTCTGCTGCGCCATAAATTAAGAGTTCGCCTAGTCCCTGTACGCTATCAACCACTTGTGTGCGTAGTTCTGTTGAAATGAGAACGATTTTTTCGCCCGATTTTTTACTGAGACGATTCACCAGCAAGGGCATAATCAGCCCTGCGATTAATAATAAAACGAACTCCGCCAATGCTAAGGCACTATCAAATCGAGACAAAAAATACACAAAGAAGATGCAGGCAATAAATGCCACTATCACGGGGGCAATAATGCGTAAATATACGTTTTCTAAGGCATCAATATCTGCTCGAATACGGCTGAGTAAATCACCACTATGATAGTGTTGTAACACGGCGGGGGCTAAGGGTTCGAGGTGTAAATAAAACCAATGACGCAATTCAGCCAATGCCCGAAAGGTTGCCTCGTGGGTGATTAATCGTTCGGCATAGCGACTACCAGTACGCACGATAGAAAAGCCTCGAATACCTGCCGCAGGGCTAAAATAATCAATTGATGCGCCAGCCACCCCTGCAATTGCCATCGAAGCAATAAACCAGCCTGACAATGCCATTAAGCCTACATTGGATAAAATAGTGACTAATGACAGTAAAATACCCAATGCCATCCAGTTCCAATAGGGCTTAAAAAGTTTCCATAAACGCCATAAAATCGCTAGATCACTTTGATGTTTGGGAGTGCTCATGATACGTCCTCCGTTTGTGAAGCATCAAAGCGGGCTAACATGGTTTTATATTGTTTATTTTTAGCGATTAATTGTTGATGTGACCCCGACTCAACGATTTTTCCTTTGTCCATGACCACAATTAAATCGGATTGTTTAATGGTATTCAGACGATGTGCGATGGTTATCACGGTGCGCCCTTTACTTAGCACGGCGATACTCTGTTGAATTAAGGCTTCACTTTTGCTATCTAAGTTTGCCGTTGCTTCATCTAAAATCAGTAAAGGGGCATCTTTAAGAAAAGCACGCGCCAGTGCAATGCGTTGAATCTGACCGCCTGATAAACCTTCACCGTGTTCTCCAATATTCGTTGCATAAGCGTCGGGTAGGGTGGCGATAAACTCAGCGCAGTTGGCTAAGTTTGCCGCTTTGTGTATTTCATCATCAGAGGCTTGTTGATTGCCTAAACGAATATTGTCGCCGATGCTGCCATGAAATAAATACGGACGTTGCGGAAGCCAAGCAACGTATTTGCGCCATGTTGCTAAGCCAATATTTTGTAAATCTACGTCATTAATGGTGATATTTCCCTGCGTACTTTGTATAAAGCCAAGCAATAAATTAGCCATCGTGGTTTTACCTGCGCCACTTGCTCCTACTAAGGCAATACGTTGTCCCGCTTTAAATTCGATACTGATATTGTCCAAAGCGTGACGGTCTTGCGCATAAGAGAAGCTGACATGATCAAATTTAATGTTAAGTGCTTGGGGGTGTGGGATGGTTGTCATAGCGGTTTGTGATGATTGATTCGCTTGGCTGGTCACGGGAGTTTCTAATAATTCGACCATCTGTTCTGCCGCGCCGATAGCTTCCATACGGGCATGATAATGTGTTCCCATATTGCGTAATGGCAGATAAAATTCAGGCGCAAGGAGTAATACAAAAAAGCCTAAGAGAAAGTCGATTTCGCCGTAATACAAGCGGAAACCAATGAATACCGCGACCAATGCAATGCTAATAGTGGCTAAAAACTCCAATGCCAATGATGATAAAAAGGCGACCCGCAACACTTTCATGGTACTGCGTCGATATTCATCAGAAATGCGCGCAATCACCTCTGCCTCATGCTTTGAAGTATTGAATATTTTAAGTGTGGTTAAACCTTGAATCATATCTAAAAAATGCGCACTCATACGCGCCAGCTTGCGCCATTGCTTTTTATTCAGCTTCTCCGTGCCTTTGCCGATTAAAATCATAAACACAGGAATCAACGGTGCGGTTATAATCATCACCAAGCCTGAAACCCAGTCAATCGGGAAGATAAAAACAAGAATGGAAAGTGGTACGAGAACAACCAAAGACATAGCAGGAAGATAACGCGCATAATAATTTTCTAGCGCCTCAATCCCATCCACGACCGTATTGACACGCCCACCGCTCCCTTCATCCCCCTTATAAACAGGTCCTAAAGCTTGAATATGACGATGCAAACGGTTACGTAACTGTTGTTTGATTTTTGCCGAAGCATAAAACGCCGCTTGTTCAGAAGCCCACGCTAAAACAGCGCGTACTAAAAAGATAGCAAGTAAAGCCCATAGCCAGTTTTGAACATTAGCTAATGGCAGTTTCTCGAAAATTACGCCATTGATCGCATTAGCTAAAAACCATGCTTGAGCAATGAGAAGAAAGCCTGAAAATAAACCTAAAGCAATGGATATTTGTAGCCAGTGTCCGCTTAATATTTTTTGTGATTTTAGGAATTTTGGGATGGTCATAAGCGTAATATCAGTTGATGAAAATTCAGGGGTAAGTGTCGTATCTTGTTAAATTCTCATTCCTAAAAAGACAGTCTTTATTTAAACACAACTGTCTTTTTTCCATCCAAAAACACGCGATGTTCGATGTGTAATCTAACGGCTTTAGATAAAGCAATTGTTTCGGAGTCACGCCCAACAGCCGTTAGCATTTTAGGGGTGTAACTATGGTCAACGAGTTGCACAGACTGTTCTATAATGGGACCTTCATCTAAGTCGGCTGTTACATAGTGGGCGGTTGCGCCAATGAGTTTTACACCACGGTCGTAAGCTTGATGATAAGGCTTTGCTCCTTTGAAACCAGGTAAAAACGAGTGATGAATATTAATAATTCTTCCTGCAAGTTTTGTGCATAAGTTATTAGATAAAATTTGCATGTATCTAGCGAGAACGACTAATTCAGTTCCTGTTTCTTCTACAATATCTAGTAATGCTTTTTCTTGTTGTGGCTTATTTTCTTTGGTGACGGGTAAATGTACAAAACGGATGCCTTCGCGTTCTGCCATGGGGCGTAAATCTTTGTGATTGGATACAACGGCGGTTATATCCATGTCTAATTCGCCTTTACGATGGCGATATAATAAATCATCAAAACAGTGGTCATGTTTACTCACCATTAATAAAACTTTCATTGAATGCTCTGAGTCATGCATTCCCCATGACATGCCATAACGCTTAGCAATGGGGTCAAAGTCTTGTCGGATAGATTTTAATGTCACTGTTTCTGATTGAATTTGTGCGACAGCACGCATAAAAAAACGACCATTATCAGGGTCATCATATTGAGATAATTCACTGATATAACAATTTTTCTCGTATAAATAATTAGTAACACCAGCAACTATCCCGCTTTTTGCTTTACAGGAGGCGTGGAGTATAAATTGCTTGCTTGTTGTTATTGTCATTCTATATTCCTTGGTTTACCCCATAAAAAAAGGCGTAGAAAAATTGAATATTCTACGCCTTTTCATGTTTAAATTTAATCAAAAAAAGTTAAGTTTTACTCTTTTTCATCGTCATCTAAACCATTTAGTTCCAGCCACATTACATTGATGATACCAAATGAACTAGCCAGTAATACGCCTAATAACCATGCGAAATACCACATAATATATCTCCTTAGTAAAGTGAATGATCGTTTGCTTTAATCGATTTGACCGTTTGTGGCCCCCACATTTTGTTATAACACCAGCTAGTGTACCCGATAATAATGGGTACAAATACAATGGCTGCAAAGAAGGCTACTGTTAGCGTTAATTCTGAAGCGGTTGCATCCCAGACTGTGAAGCTATGGTTTGGGTTAAGCGACGAAGGCATAATAAAAGGAAACATGGAGAAACCTGCCGTTAAAATAATACCCACGACACTAGCGCAAGAGTTCCAGAATGCCATGCCTGCTTTACCTGCTCTAGCGAGTAGGGTTGCACCAAAAGCGCCTAACAAGCCCATTGCAGGAGCAATCATCATCAGTGGATATTTACTGTAGTTATCTAACCATGCACCTGTTGCTAACTCAACTGTTTTTAAGGTGGGATTGGCAATACCTGATGGCTCTAAACCATCAGTGACTCTATAACCTTCGATACCAAAAGCAATCCAAATACCGCCAATGGCGAATAGGGCTATGACGACTAATGAAGCGGTTCCTGCTATTTTCTTTGCACGTGAATACACATCCAAATTAGAACGTATCATTAAGTAAGTTGAGCCGTGCATTAAAAACATTGCCACGGCAAGCAAACCTGTCAATAGGGCAAAGGGATGTAGGAGGTCGAAGAAGCCACCATTCCACGTTGAACGTAGGTACTCATCAAACTGAAAAGGCATACCTAACAGTAAATTACCGACAGCAACGCCGAAGATAAGTGATGGCACAAAACCTGAAACAAGTAGCACCCAGTCCCAGTTATTGCGCCACTTTTCACTTGGTAATTTTGAGCGATAATCAAAAGCTGGTGGTCGTAAAATTAACGCAAACAACAAGATCATCATGGCTAGATACATGCCTGAAAATGCGGTTGCGTAAACATTTGGCCATGCGGCAAAAATAGCGCCTGCGGCTAATACTAACCAGACTTGATTACCATCCCAGTGCGGAGCGACAGCATTGATGGCAACACGGCGTTCTTCATCCGTTTTACCTACAAAACGAACGATCATGGCAATGCCTAAGTCGAAGCCTACCGTTAGCGCAAAGCCTAACCATAAGACTCCAATAAGCGCCCACCAGATAAACTTTAACGTTGTATAATCTAAAATTTCCATCGGTTGATCCTCCTATATTAAGTCTTGAGCGGTTGTGACTTTAGGCGCATGACTGCCGCCGTCTTTTTCAAAGTGATAACGTCCTGAATGCAATGAGCTAGGACCTAAGCGTGCAAATTTGAGCATTAAGTAAACCTCTATGACCAATAACACTGTGTACAAGGCGACAAAGCCAATCAAACTGTAGAGGACATCGTTATACGTTAGATTTGATGATGCTAAGGCGGTGGGTAATATCTCTCCTACTGCCCAAGGTTGACGACCAAACTCGGCAACAAACCAGCCTGACTCGATTGCTATCCACGGAAGAGGCAAGCCAATAAAGCAGATCCATAATAACCAACGTTTCTTAAAGGAAGTACGTTTAGCGGTGAAGTAAAACGCCATTAAGAAAATAAACAGCATTGCAACCCCTGCTCCGACCATAATGCGGAAGGCAAAGAATAAGGGGGCAACTTTAGGGATGCTGTGTTCTGCGGCGTGTTTAATTTGCTCTTCTGTTGCATCAACTACATTAGGCGCATACTGTTTTAGCAATAAGGCATAGCCAAAATCTTTTTTGTATTTTTCATTAAATAAAGCGATATCTTCTGCTGATGCTTCTTTTTTACGAATTTTCTCAAAGAGTGGATAGCCTTCCATACCATTGCGAATACGCACCTCATGGTCTGCAATAATATCTTTAAGTCCTTTGACTTCTTCGGTTAAAGAGCGTGTTGCAATAATACCTAAGGCGTAAGGAATTTTAATTGCAGCATGATTTTCTTGAGCTTCTTGATCAGGAATTGCAAAAGCGGTAAAGGCAGCAGGGGCTTCTTCGGTTTCCCATTCGGCTTCAATGGCGGCAAGCTTGTACTTTTGCACATCGCCTGCCTCATAACCACTTTCATCACCCAGTAAAATAACCGAGAAGATAGCCGCTGTACCAAAACCTGCGGCAATCGCAAAGGAGCGTTTAGCAAAACCTGTATCGCGACCTTTTAATAAGTACCAAGCACTGATGCTTAAAACAAACATCGAGCCTGCAACATAACCACCTGCAACTGTGTGGATAAACTTAACTTGTGCTACAGGGTTGAAGAGGATTTCACTGAAACTAGTCAACTCCATTCGCATGGTTTCTATATTTAAGGTTGCGCCCACAGGGTTTTGCATCCAACCATTTGCGATCAGTATCCAAAGCGCTGAGAGGTTAGTTCCTATTGCCATTAACCATGTAACAACAAGATGCTCTACTTTGCCTAAACGTTGCCAGCCAAGAAAAAACATGCCGACAAATGTGCCTTCTAAGAAGAATGCCATTAAGCCCTCAATTGCTAGAGGCGCACCAAAAATATCCCCTACATAGTGAGAATAATACGACCAGTTTGTACCAAAGGAGAACTCCATCGTTAAGCCTGTGGCAACACCGATGGCAAAGTTAATGCCAAACAGTTTTCCCCAGAACATCACCATATCTTTGTAGACCTGTTTACCAGTCATCACGTAAACAGACTCCATTATCGCAAGAATAAAGGTTAATCCTATGGTTAATGGTACAAATAAGAAATGATATAGCGCGACAGTAGCAAACTGTATCCGCGATATATCGACGACTTCTTCAGCAGGTATCATAATATCTCCTTGTTAAGGGCTGGTAATTATATGGATGTTATTTCTTCAAAGTTGTTTTTATCACTGCGATAACAAACTGTCTAATACATATGTTGTTTGTTAGTAGCATTTGCCATGTAAATCCAATAATTGATAGATAGCTAGTTTTGCAAGTAGCTGGGAATGATAAATCTAACAAAGTTTAACTATTTATTTTTTAGGTATTAAAAGTATTGTTGTGGCGTATTAGTAATGCTGTGCATTGATGACAATAATACATAAATTTGATAAATAAATAAGCAAAATGTTAAGTTTATTGTGCGAATGTTAAATACCTACTTATTTATTTATCTGCAAGAATGGCTTTCTCAACTAAAGCAATAAAATCGGCTTCGGTTTTTACCTGATATAAATCTTCTGTTTTAATCGTATAACCGTATTTATTTGCAATGGCTTCATAACGCGGTATACGAGAGTAGAAGAGCTTTGGAAATATCCATGTTACAAAATCATCAGGGTCAATCATGGCAACGTAGGATAACTCCTTTTCATGCATATAAATGGCGAGTTGCTCATTCAGAAAGTCATCACGATAATATAGTGGCTTGGGGGATGTTTTAGCACGTTCTATTAAACGATGCTCATCTTCTTGGCTGGCTTTTATGTAAATAATAATGGTATTTTCTTCTAATACCTTTAACACTTCAGGGCTGTCTAGCTCGCATACACTGCCTCCTGCATCATTGATGAATTTATTGTAGCCGTAGATTGTTTGTGATTTTTTAATGAAGTTAGGTACGTCCTTCATGGCAGCGACTTCGGCATCGTAATGTAAGTGTTGGCGACGTTTAAACTCTTTTAAAGACATGCCTCCTAATTCGGGATTACCTAGTTTGCCGATAAAAGTGGAGACAGGTTTTAGATGGTCAACCGTAATATTGTTACGAATGTAGATAGAGTCAGAGCGTAATAAGTCACGTAAAAAAGGCACTTGCATGGCTTGTTCGGTAATATTATCCAAAATAGATTCATTGAGATAATGCGTGCCAATACGATAATCCCCCGAATAATGAAACCACTTGCTATCACGCAAAATATTGGAGAGATAGGTTTTACCTACGCCAGACATGCCTAAAAGAGTGATGGATGTTTGTGGTAGATTACGGAATTCTTCTATGGAAAGTTTCATTGTCTTCGCTGGCGTCAAATAAGTGGTATTGTTTTGAGTGATTAGTATAAAGTAATACTGCTGGTCGTGTTAAGCTCTCACTATGGATACTACTCATTTAAGCGACGTTAAGTTCGCCGATCTCGGACTACTCCCTGAAATTCAAACAGCAATTGATGCGACTGGTTTTGAATTTTGCACTCCCATTCAAGCAGAAACTTTGCCACTCACTTTGCAAGGCAAAGATGTTGCAGGTCAAGCGCAAACAGGCACAGGAAAAACAGCCGCCTTTTTGATCGGCATGTTTCAACATCTGCTGAAAAATCCGTTGGAAAATAAAAAGCCAAAAGATGTGCGTTGTCTTGTTTTAGCACCGACACGTGAATTAGCGATTCAGATAGCTAAAGATGCAGAATTGTTAAGTGAAGGCACAGGCTTACAATGTTCGCTTGCTTATGGCGGTACAGGTTTTGAAAGTCAAAAAAAGCGTATTGAGCAGGGGACGGATATTCTTATTGGTACACCAGGTCGTATTATTGATTATTGGAAGCAAAAAGTTTTCAACTTACGACGTTGCCAAGGTTTGATCTTAGATGAAGCTGATCGTATGTTTGATCTTGGTTTTATCAATGATATTCGTTTTTTATTAAGACGTTTACCCAAGCCAGATAGACGTTTGAATATGCTGTTTTCCGCAACCTTATCGCATCGTGTGTTAGAGCTTGCCTATGAGCATATGAATAGCCCTGAAAAAGTAGAAATTAAAGCGCAGGCTGTTAATACTAAAAAGATAGACCAATGGGTTTATTACCCCGCAAATGATGAAAAAATACCCTTATTGATTGGTTTGATTCAGAAACTACAGCCATTTCGCGCTATCGCTTTCGTGAATACTAAACGTAATGCCGAGGCAATAGATGATTATTGTCGTGGTAATGATATTAAAGCGGCGATGATTTCAGGGGATGTACGCCAGAATAAACGTGAAAAATTACTCAAACAGTTTGAAGAGGGTAAATTTCAGTTATTGGTCGCAACGGATGTGGCAGCGCGTGGTTTACATATTGATGATGTAACGCATGTGTTTAATTACGATCTTCCACAAATGGAAGAAGATTATGTGCATAGAATAGGGCGCACCGCACGTGCTGGGGCTTCGGGAGAAGCGCATAGTTTTGCTTGTGAAGATACGGCATTTTATTTAGGGTCAATAGAAGAATATATTGAAATGTCGATTCCTATGGCAAGCGTTAATTCAGACGTGCTTGCGGAGCTAAAACGTCCCATTAGAGGTGAGCGTAGTCGTCCACCTCAGCGTGGTGGCAAGAAGCCACAAGGTAAAAGGAAGTTTAATTCTCGTTCTCGAAATACATCGAGAAAGCCAAAGGGAAAGTATCAAAGAAAATC